>NZ_JAWDJM010000079.1:0-12514 GCF_032465715.1 Paraclostridium sp. MRS3W1
GATTTTATCTATCAATTCTTTAATAGATTTTTTATCAGTTAAGTCTATTTTTTCTTCAAATCCCCTTAACACAACTTTATCATCTTCCGTCAAATCTGATTTAGTCTTTTTGTCTATCATGCTTTTTAGTGCTTTCATCATAATTTTGTCTATTAAGCTTAGTGAACTATAATCTAATCCCCCTTTAAAATTGTAAAATCCAACATTTTTTTCTTCTATATTTTTAAAATTATTTTTTATTAATGATTCTTTTCTATTTTCACTTATACTTTCCATTCCAACTGAAAAAATATAAATATTCTTATCTTTTATTTTATTGTAATTTTGATTAATAAAGTTTAATCCATTTATTTTTCCCCTATATATTCCACCTCCAAATATTATAGTTTCATATTCGTCTAAATGCTTTGCCCTTATATCGGAAATTTCATATAAATCTGCATCTAACTTCAAAGCAATCCATCCTGCATATTTTTTGGTACTACCATATTTAGTTTTATATATTACTGCAATTTTTTTACTCATATAAACACCTCATCTTACAGTTATTTCTTCTTATATATACTTATATGACTCATTTGTTCATTTTCCTTTAATTATTTTTCATACTCTTTTTTATCATCATCATCGTAACCATTCCAAAAGTAGCAACTGTTGCAACAATCATCCATCCTACAAATATATTGTATTTTTCTATCATATCACCCATAATCATAGGTCCTATTGCAAATCCTATTCCTGATATTAAAGGTAATATCGAACTTATTCTTCCTCTATGTGATGCTGGAGTGTTATTCGCAATAAACGTTCCTTGATTTATAACTATTAAAATTTCTCCTATTGTCATTAAAAATACACCTATAAAAAATAAAACTACGGTATTTACTATTCCAAACATAAAAAATGCAATTGCATAAAATAAACCTCCAATAGACATAGCTTTTAATACATTCATTTTTGTTGTTAAAGATGTAATTATAGGTGTAAATACTATAACTACTACTCCATTTATTCCCCCTAGCAATCCATAAAGTTTTGCTCCATTTGATCCAAATAAATCTTCTAACTGTATCGGTAATGCAAATCCCCACTGTGAATATGAAAAATAGTACATCAATACTCCTAAAGAAAAGAATATTAGTGTAGGTCTTTGAATCAAAACCTTAAATGCAGAACCTTCTACCTTTTGTTCTAAATCACTTAAAATCTCTTCGTTTTCATAATTTTCATCATTTATTTTTCGTTCTTTTACAAATAAAATTATTAAGGCTAATGCTATTAAAGTTGTAATTCCATCTCCTATAAATATAAGTGGTAAGTAATTTTCATATAAAAGTCCCCCTAATATAGGTCCTATGCAAAACCCTATATTGCTTCCCATGTATAAAAGAGAATACGAAGCTTTTCTATTTTTATATGTTGTTATATCTGCATTTAAAGCTTCAAATGCAGGTGATGAAATTGAATATAGACAAGATGACAAAATCATTATTTTTGCCATTGTTATCGAAGGTTTCATAAACCCACAAGCTATAAGTGTTAAGGCTCCAAGAAACTGACAAATAATTATAACTTTTCTTCTTCCTATCGTATCTGCTAATTTCCCTCCAAATATCATTGCAGGTGCTTGAAATGCAGATAGTATTGTTATAAACATACCTGCTTCAGAGACTGATAACCCAATTTTTTGAGTTAAAATTAAAGCCATTAAAGGATGTACAAAAGCCCCTAAACTATTTACAATCCTTCCAATAAACAAAACATATACTTCTTTGGACAAGCCCTCATATGTTTTTAACAAATTGTTAATTCCCATAGCATTCCTCCTCACAAATTGTTTTATACTATATAATTATATTACTTCCAGCTCATATAAAACCACTTTTAAAATAAACTCCTTTAATAAATTCGTAATTTTCCAAATATTATAAAAACAAAATAAGTCATATTAAAATATTCAATCTATTTAATATGACTTACCTAATGTTTTATTCAGCTTCATTAAGCTCTAACGAATCTTCTGTTTTTAATAAAAATGCTAATTTTGTTTCTGCACAAATAATAGCTATGAATATAAATAAACTTCCCAAAATCATTCTAAGCGTTATTATTTCCTTTGCTATTATTACAGAAAAAAGCATTCCAAATATTGCTTCAGTGGATAATAATATTGCTGTTTTAGTTCCATCAACTTTAGTTTGGCATATAGTTTGCCCAAGAAAACATATAGTTGTATTGAATACACCTAAAAATAGCACAGATCCTATAGTTGAACTGTTTATAGTAGCACTTGATTCTCCTGCAAAAACCTGTAATATCAACGATAGTAAAAATGCTGTTGCCATTTGTATACATGTAAGTACGACAGGATCGTGTTTTTTTGTAAATTCACTAGTTAAAAATATATGCATAGCAAATCCTACTGCACATATTAAGGTTAGTCCATCTCCAAAACTTATACTAAAATCTGACTCTAATGAGATTATTCCTATTCCTACAAGTGCAATTAAACTACTTATAATTCCTATTTTTTCTATCTTTCGTTTATATAAAATACATCCTACAAATGGTACCATTACAACATTTGCAGCTGTTAAAAATGCACTTTTTGCTGAAGTTGTATATTTCAATCCAAACGTCTGAAAAGAAAATGCTATAAATAAAAATATACCAAGTAATACCCCTGAAATAATATCTTTTTTATTTATATTTCTAAGTTTTTTAAAGAATATTACACTTATTAAAAGTGCACCTATAAAAAACCTGCCTGTCATTAATTGAAATGGAGTAAGTCCATTTTCCAACCCAAGCTGAGTTGCTACAAATCCACTTCCCCAAATCAGAGATACTAATAATAATCCAATTTCTCCACTATACTTTTTTATAACAAACCCCCTCCTTTTTTACCCACTTATATTATTATATTATTTATTTAGTACTTTTTCTATAATCTATAAAAATTTTATGTATAAATTTTCATAATTGTAAAAAATTTCGCCTATTTATATAATTAGATTAAAATTATTCATATTTTTGATGTGTGTAATATTTTAGAAAATATAAAACTTTCGACGTTTTTTGCTATCTATTTACATATTTTGGCACGAGTGCTAAGATTTAATTATTAAATCAATTATTCTTAAGGAGATGTTAAAGATGACTGTTAAAAATGAAGTAAAACACATAGAGGACGAGTTAAAAAAAGATGTAGAATGTTTAAAATCTAGACATGAAGATAAAAAAGAACTTAGACATGAAAATCATGAAGAACATAAATTTGCTAAAGAATTAAAACATCAAATGAAGAAAGAAGAAAAAGAGTTAGAAAAAGAATGTAAAAAAGAATCTAAGGAAATAAACAGCGAAATAAAAAAAGAAGAACATGATGATCACAAGTTTGCTAAAGAATTAAAACATGAAATGAAAAAAGAAGAAAGAGAACTAGAAAGAGAAGAAAGTAAAATAATAAAAGATGAAAATAAAGAAATAAAAAAAATAGATAAAGAATTAAAAAAAGAATTAAAACAATTAGAGAAATAGTTTAAAAAGCGTACCTTACAAATAGTAAAGTACGCTTTTTTTAAAAACTTGGACTATTTGCATATATATCCCTATATATATTAATATTGAACTATTTTATTTTAATATATATATAGGGAGGATTTTCATGAGCATAACTTTCATATTAATGACTTCTGTTGCACTATCTATGGATGCATTTACTGTATCATTGTCTAAAGGTATGTGTATAAAAAAATTAGATTTTAAACTTGCTCTTAAAATTGCATTTTCTTTTGGATTATTTCAAGCTTTAATGCCTCTTATTGGTTGGAAAATAGGGATTGGATTTTCTGAATATATAAAGTCTATTGACCACGTAATAGCATTAATTTTGCTATGTTTTCTAGGTCTAAATATGATTTTTTCAAAAGATGATGGTTCTAATTCATCTAAACTAAGTAATTTTGATATATTTATTTTAGCTATAGCTACTAGCATAGATGCTCTTGCAGTAGGCATTAGTTTTTCATTTTTAAATATTTCAATACTGCCTATAATACTTTGCATAGGTATAATAACATTCATACTTTGTTTTTTAGGTGTATTAATAGGAAATAAGGTGGGGAATTTTCTAGGAAGTTTTGCTAAATTTTCAGGAGGAATAATACTTATTTTAATAGGTTTTAATATTTTTAACGAACATACTGGTTTTTTAAATTATTTCTTTTAATTACATATTTTAAATTTTAAGGTGACATCTATCAGATCTAAATGTCACCTTAATTCATGTTGTCTCCGTTTAGTGAGCATATACTATCGTAGTAAATGCCTTTTTTATTCATTAATTGCTCATGCGTTCCACTTTCAGCTATTAACCCTTTATCTACTACCATTATGTTATCGCAATATCTTATAGTGCTTAATCTATGTGCTATTATTATACTGGTTTTGTCTTTCATCGCATATTTTATAGCTTCTTGTATTTTTCTTTCTGTATTAGTATCTATACTACTTGTAGCCTCATCTAAAATCAATATTGGTGATTCTTTTAGTATAGCTCTTGATATACTTATTAATTGTTTTTGTCCGATACTTAAACTATCTCCGCCTTCTTCTATCCATGTATCATAATTGTTTTTTAATTTCATTATGAAACTATGTGAATTAGAGATTTTACATGCATCAATTACATCTTCTTTTGTGGCATCTAATTTTGAATACTTTATATTGTCTAAAATCGTTCCATTAAACAAGTATATATCTTGTAATACAATTGATAAAGAGTTATTAAAGTATTCTTTATCATAATCGTTAATATCACATCCTCCTATTAAAATCTTTCCTTTATCATGCTCATATAATCTATTTATAAGATTTATAATAGTTGTTTTGCCACTTCCAGTCGTACCTATTATGGCATTGCTTGTTCCATCTTTAATTTTAAAGTTTAAATCCTTTAATATATAATCACCTTTTCCATATTTAAACCATACATTTTTAAATTCTATATCCCCTTTTAACATATTTTTACTTTTAATACCTTTATTTACATGTTTTTCTTTTACCTCTTCATCTAATATTTCAAAAACTCTTTCGCATCCAGCTATTGATATCTGAAATGTATTAAATAAATTTGCAAGTTCATTTAAAGGCCTAGTAAATTGCTTTGTATAACTTAAAAATGTAGCTATAGTTCCTACAGTTATTATATTCTTTATTGAAAGGTATGCCCCTGCTACTGAAATAAGCGTAAATGATATGTTTGTAATAACATTCATCATAGGCATAAGTAGCGAACTATATATTTGTGCTTTTAAAGATTCTCTCAAAAGCCTATCATTTATTTCATTAAAACTTTCTACTGAGTCATCTTCATAGTTAAAAGATTTTATTACATTCATATTTTTTATATTTTCTTCTATATGTGAATTTAATAACCCTAATTCTATTTGTTGGTTTTTAAAAAATGACTTACTTCTTCTCGCAATAAATTTGCTTAGTATAATAACCAGAGGCATTGTAATTACACTTAATATCGTAAGCTGAGGACTTAATATAAACATCATAATTACAGTTCCAAAAATAGTTATAATAGATGTAATTATCTGAGCTATTGAACTTGATACTCCACTACTTATATTATCAATATCATTAGTTATCCTACTCATTAAATCTCCATTTTTATGTTCATCAAAATATGCAATAGGCAATGTTTGGAGCTTTGAAAAAACAGATGATCGTATTTTTTTTATGACCCTTTGAGACATATTTATTATTATAAATTCCTTAAATAAACTTACAACTGAGTCAATTAGATAAAAACTAATTAAAGCTCCCAATGTTATTTTAAATATAGATTTTCCAAGTACATTCATATCTATTATATCTATGCACTTTCCTATTAAAAGCGGTATTAATATAACAATTAAACAATCTAAAAAAACTAAAGTACTTATTAATATTAATGTTTTTTTCTCATTATTAAAATATTTTAAAAGTCTTAAAATTGTCTTTCTCGTATTTTTAGGTTTCTTCCTTGGCGTAAATCTACTTTCAATCTTACTTTTCATTGATTACCCACCACCTTTATACATCTGGCGATATTTGAGAGTTGTATATTTCTTTATACATATCACATTGTTTTAATAAACTGCTATGATTATCAAAACCAACTATTTTCCCATTTTCTAAAACTATTATTTTATCCATGTCTAATATAGAACTAATCTTTTGAGAAACCACTATGTATGTAGTATTATCTAGATAGTTTTTTATATTGTTTTTTATTCTATTTTCAGTTTTTATGTCCATAGCACTAAATGAATCATCTAAAATTAAAATTTTAGGATTTTTTATTAATGCTCTAGCTATACAGACTCTTTGCTTTTGCCCTCCTGATAAATTGGCTCCATTTTCCCCAACCATTTGTTCATATCCACTTTCAAAATTCTTTATAAATTCATCACATTCACATATTTTACATACGTCTGTAACCTCATCTAATGAAGCTTTTCTATTTCCCATTTTTATATTATTAATTATAGTTTTATTAAACAAAGTACTTTTTTGTGGAACTAATCCAATATACTCTCTTAAGTTTTTGCTATCCAAGTCATTTATATCATTTCCATCTATATTTAAAATTCCTTTATCTATTTTATAAAATTTCATTATTAAACTTATTAAAGTTGTTTTTCCGCTTCCTGTTGGTCCAATTATACCTATATGTTCTCCTTGATTTATTTTGAAACTTATATCGTTTAATACCTTCTCATTATCAGTATATGAAAAATTCACATTTTTAAATTCTAAACTACCACTGATATCTATTTTTATATTTCCTCTCTTATCTATATCATTTTGAGTATCTAAAACTTCTATAACTCTTTCACTAGACGCTTTTGCTCTTATAAACACATTAAAAATATGAGCTATCATAAGTAATGAAGTCAATATTCGCCCTATATAATTTATATAAGCTACAATAACCCCTACTTCAATTTCATTTTTTAAAATTAATTTTGATCCTAAGTATAATATAACTGCTATTATTATATTTGAAATTAAAGTTATTGTTGGTTTAAATACAGCACTAATTTTCATAGCTTTTTCAGTTACTTCTAATAAATCCATGTTCACATTTTCAAATTTTTCTTCTTCATACTTTACCCTATTAAATAACTTAACTATTCTTATGTTACATAGATATTGTCTTAAATTTGAATTTAAATTGTCTAAAGATATTTGAACTTTCTTAAAATAAGGTGTTCCTATATTTAAATTTATAATAATTATGCCAAATATAATAATTATACCAACTAATAATACTATTGAAAGTTTTAAATTTAGCTTCATAGCCAATATAAAACTACCTATGCAAAGTATAGGTGCTTTTATTATTATTCTCATTAAGCCATTTACAAATTGTTGTATTTGGTTAATATCATTAGTGCTCCTAGTTATTAAAGATCCTTTAGTTATTTTATCTATATTCTCAAATGAGTATGAATTTATATGTTCAAATACATCGCTCCTTAAATCTCTAGCAAATTTTTGAGATACATTTGTTGAAATTATACTTCTTAAAATAGCAAAAACAGCTCCTGCTATTGTTATCACTACCATTAAAAATCCTTTGTTTATCAGATAATTCATATCTTTATTTGCTATACCTATGTCTATAATGTTAGCCAGTATCGTAGGTTGCATCAAATCACAAATAGCTTCAAAGCTAACCAACACTATGCCTAAAATAAATAAAGCAAAATATTTTTTCATATAAACCATAAAGTGTCTCACAAGCCCACCTCCCCAATATATTTATATGTACTTTATACTATTTATTATATCCATTTTACATTTTATAATAAATCATACATTTTAAAATAATAAAAAGCTATCTCATAATCATGAGATAGCTTCTATTTTTTATTTGATAAAAAATATCCAATCCATATTCCAAGTGCTAAAGTAATAAGTGTTGTAAAATTTATTCTTGTAAATAATACTCCAGCTAAAACCCCAATCGCTATTCCTACAATCATACAATTATTTTTCATATACTCCTCCATAATAAAACCTATATTATAGAATATGAATATATGATTATAAATTAACCATAAACTTTTTTCTATATGAAATAAATTAATAATCCTACTATAATTGATGGAATTGTGGTTATTATAGTTGCCCATAAAGCAGACTTTTTATCCATAGCTAATAAAGGAAATAATGCATCTCCATCTTGAGATATGCTATTTGCAACTAATGCTGCAAAAGGTAAGCTTCCTTTTAAGTAAAATGACATAACTACAATTTGAACGCCACATCCTGGTACAATTCCAAGTGCAGCTCCAGCAAATACACTTATAACCCCTGCTCCTAATATTAAGTTTACTAGTGCTTCTTCTCCTCCAGCCATAAGTATAATTAAATCATATAACACATATGCTACAAAGATCCAAACAATCACAAATGATATTTCACTTACAGAGTGTATTAAAGTTTCTTTTAACGACATAAGTTTATGTTCATTCTCTTCAAAATTTTCATTTTCAATAACTTTTTTAGTCATTATCATATATATAAAAGATGCTACTATACCTACTATAGCTATTATCTCTTCAAATGAATGCATAGCTTCTATAAACCCAAACTCTAGACCTGAATGAGCTAGGACCATAAATATACATCCAGTTATAAGCAGTAATAAATATATTTTATATCCTATTCCATGAACTATTTCATGTGCTAGGTGGTAAAATCTTCTACTTTTTTGAATATCACATGAATTAGAGTTTGATGTTCTTGAACAATTATTAGATTTACTTTTATCCAAATTAGACTTGCATTTATGTAATTCTAACTTTTCTTCGGTTTTAAAGTAATCAACTATGTATCCAGTTAAAATACCAACTAAAAAACTTATAATTGTTACTAAAATATATGCTTTAAAGTCAGTTGTCATCATTAAAAATGCACTATCTCCCATGCTAGCAATTAAACTTGCTATTATTGTTCCAAAAGTTACCTTATTGCTTATAAATAATGGCATTAAAACTATACTTCCCCCACATCCAGGAAGAGCTCCTAACAAAGCTCCAAATAGCGGTTGTAATTTTTTATTTCTACTTATTATTTCTACAAAACTTCCGCTTGTTTTGTAGTTTATAAATCCAAATAATAGTATAGACATGCTGACTAGTGATCCTACATGTAAGAAAGTCTCTTCAGCACTGTTTATCAGTATACTCATAAATCATCCTCCGAAAATTTTATATTTTAAATTATACTACTTTATTTTTCATTTGTAAATGATTATCTATATCATTTGTAATTTTACCTATATTTAATTTATGTCCAATGCATTTCATGTTAATCATCTTTTATTGAATATTGGTATTTAATAAAGTATTTATAATAATTTTCTCACAAAAAAATAAAAAAGTAAAATAGACAAGCTATTTTACTTTTTTATTTTTTTGATCTATGATTGTTTTAGTTGTGTCTATATCTTTTGCTATACATCTTTGTGTATTTAATCTTTCTCCTACTAACATAGTAGACATTAATGTTTTTAACTCTTCTACTAATTTGTGGAACTCTTCTGTATTTTCTAAATTTTTCTCTTTATCCATTATTGTTTCTGTAGTATCATTTCCTTTTACCGCATCTACTTCTTCATTTAATTTTTCTTCATTTAGCATAGTGTTAACTAAACCTTTAGCTTCATCTGCTAATTTTTCAATTTCTTCCATGCTTATATGTTCATCTTCTTTTTGATCTATTATAGTTTTAGTTGTATCTATATCTTTTGCTATACATCTTTGTGTGTTTAATCTCTCACTTACTAATAATTCTCCACCTACACCCTTTAAATTTTCAACTAAATTAGTTAAAGACTTGTATAGTTTTCTCATTTCTTGTTCATCAAGTTCTCTTTTTTCTTCCTTTGGTTCTATTATTGTCTTAGTTGTATCTATATCTTTTGCTATACATCTTTGAGAGTTTAATCTTTCACTTACTAACATAGTATCCATTATGCCTTTTAATTCATCCTTAAACTCTTTTAATAATTCATTTATTTTTTTCATATTTACCACCCCGCAAAATATTTTTATATTATATATATTACCCTATTTTGCCATAATAAAACAAGATTTTATTTAAAATTTTACCATTTAAATTAATTGTCGATTATTGTAGCCCGTTTTTCGCTATTTTTATATGTTTTACTATATTTTTTTAAATATACTTTCATTAATTCAAAGTTACAGTCATATAATTTTCTCTAGGAGGTGCTTTGATTTGAATGTAAATTTAAATTTGATATCTACCTTATCTATAGCTATAGTCTTTTTCATAATTGGTACTTTCTTAAAAGATAAAATTAAATTTTTTTCAAAATTTTGTATACCATCACCAGTTATAGGAGGTTTGCTTTTTACACTTTTGTCATTATTATTAAGAATTTTCAATATTGTAAATATTAGTGTCTCTCAAAATTTTATATCTATATTTATGACTGTTTTTTTCACAATTTTAGGGCTAAATGCTAGCTTTAAACTTGTAAGAAAAGGTGGTAGCTTGCTATTTAAGTATTGGATTCTATGTGGCTTTTTAGCACTTTCTCAAAATATAATAGCAGTTTCGATAGCTAAAATCACTAATATTCATCCATTAATAGCTCTTATGTGCGGAACTATTTCAATGGAAGGCGGACATGGAAATGCAGCCGCATTTGGAAGTACTATCGAAAAAATGGGAATAAATGGAGCTGTAACCATAGGTCTTGCTTCTGCAACTTTAGGTATAATAATAGGAGGTCTTTTAGGTGCTCCAGTAGCGCGATATCTAATTGAGAAATATAATTTAAAACCTAAGTTTAATCCATACCCTAAGTTATATAATAAAAAATCTAATTTCTTAACTAAAAACTTTTTAACAAGAAATTCTAAGTCTAACATCTTTACAACAATAAATTTTTTTGAACACACATTAGTTATTCTTCTGTGTTTAAACTTCGGAAACTTAATTGCAAAAACAATATATTTAAAAACATCTATTGTTATACCAAGTGTTGTAGGTTGTATGATTGTTGCTTGTATATTTAGAAATTTCAATGATAAGGTTAAATTAGTAGATTTAAATTTTTATATATTAGATTTTGCAAGTGATATTGCACTTTCAATGTTTTTAATAATAGCCCTTATGAGTATAAATCTATTAGATTTAGCAACTATTGCAGGCCCTATGCTTTTAATAATTTTTGCTCAGGTTATATTCATATTAATTTACTCCATTTTTGTATGTTTTAAAGTTTTAGGAAAAAATTTTGATGCAGCAGTAATGATATCAGGTATTATAGGTCATGGAATAGGAAACACACCTAATGCATTAGCTAACATAAATTCGGTTACCCATAAATATGGTCCATCTGAAAAAGCATCATTGATAGTCCCTTTAGTAGGAGCATTCTTATTGGATATTTTTTCACTTCCATGTATAATAATTTTTATAAATCTTTTTAAATAAATTACATACTAATTCGTAACATTTGTTACAGATTTTTTTATTCGTTTCATATATAATAGTCTACATAATTTATAACTTAGGAGGATTTTTTTATGTCTTGCGGATGTGTAAATACAAATAAGAATGATGGAAAGCAAGTTGTTGATTTAGTTAGAAGTAAAGATAAGGCTGATTTTCCATTAAGAACACCACATGAAATTGTTTGTTCTAATTGCGAAAATACATTTATCATGAACACACATGTTGATAAATGTAATCATTGCAACATGACTTACGGTGTTACACCTTGTAGTTCTATGAATAAAGAAAATGTTAAAGCAGCTGGTATAAATTATTAAAACTCCCATTTAGGGAGTTTTATTTAAATTGGTTTTCGTTTAAATTTTCATCTTCATTATCAATTTTATTTATAAATTTACTCATTTCTTCATTTGATACATGTTCTTCATTGTCATAACTTAGTCTATTACTATTAAATTCTTCTATTTTAGATTTTAATTCATAGTCTTCATTTTCTTCTTCTATATTATCTAATCCATATCCATAATCATCATAGTCATACGCTTCTTGCTTTGCTTTAGCTTTTTTATATACCATTGTAGCGCCTATAGTTGCTGCTCCTATTCCTAAAGCTGTAAGTGTTGTTATTTTTGCAGCTTTATGTCTTTTAGTCTTTCTCTCCAATTCTTTTTTCTCTTCTTTTATATTTTTATATATTTTTTTAGCTAGCATATAAAAAACTCCCTTCATATATTTTTGTTATAACTTTAATCCATATTAGTATTTGGAATTATTTTAAAAAAACACAATTAATTATTGTTATATTAGGAAATTTTATGCTATACATATTTTTTTAATTGTTTTAATATATTATTAGTAATACATTAAAACATAAAGGAGGTTTGATTTTGTTATTTTATAAAAAAGAAGTTCCTAGATACTTAATTTTAACTACAAACATACTTATATTATTATATAC
>NZ_JAWDJM010000080.1:0-40367 GCF_032465715.1 Paraclostridium sp. MRS3W1
TCCCTATACCATGTAAAAACTTATCTTTTTTATTAGTTAAAATCTTACCACTTTTTAATTTAATTATATTATTTTTTGGATTTTCACATTTTATAATATATAAGCTTTTAACTATAGTTCCTTTTATGTTAATTTTCTTTGAAATACTGTTATCTTCTATATTTTCGCAAGCTTCTATGGCATTATCTATCATATTTGAAAATATACTACATACATCTGCTGAGTCTATAAAATTACATTCTTTAAAGTTTATATTAGCTATCAGATCTATTCCTTTACTTTCACAAATACGTTTTTTATCATTTAATATAATATCTAAAATCATATTATTTGTATTAAATATAGAATTACACTCTTTAAGTTGTCTATTTATACTTTCTACATATTCATTTTTACCATATAGATTTTCTATACATATCATATGATTTTTCATATCATGATATAATTTTTTAACTTTCATTTGAGATTCTTGCATATTCAAATAATACTGATGCTGTAATTGTATATTTTCTTTTATGCATTTATTTTCTGCCCTTAAGTTACTGTCTTTTGAAACTCTTATTATTAACCACATAAAAAATATATTTAAAATAAGTATGCTACTTGAAATTAATGCAATAACAAAATCTAAAGCAAAATCTGTTACTGATTGTGTTGTTTTATATATAGTTGCAAATATTAATATAGCACTAAGTAGATTTAATATTATTGAGAAAAATATATATTTGTATTGTTTATTATTTAAGTTAACTTTTAACTTTACAGTTTTAATTATCGTTACAATGTATATAAGTAATAATTTCGTTATTATATTTACTTCTAAGAAAATTAATTTTTCATATCTTAATGTGTAATACCATCCATATTCCATATCTATTAACCTATTACATAATAAAGATAAAAAGGCATATATGATTTCATTGAGTAACCCTAAAAATAATATATAACTTATACTTATAAGAACTATTTTTTTAATCTCTATTTTATAGTTAATTTTTATAAATATACTTATTAACGTTGTAGATACTATTGATTTAGCAAATTTAACTACTACCATCCAAAAACTTGCCTCTTCAATTGTCCAATTAGATTTCAATATTATAATCATTGCAATAACTTCACATATAGAAGTTAATATACTACAAATAATTAAGCTGTTTATTATATTTTTTTTATTACTTTTTAACTCTACAAATTCATTTAATAATACACTTAAAGTTGTTAATTCTATAGCAGAAGATATTAATATAATTAATATGTAGATAAAATTACTCTCTAACATATTACTGACCCCAACATGTTTGTTAATTTAGTTTTTAAATTGCTCATTCTGTATTTGCTAACAGGTATCTCTTCATTTTTTATCATAACATTATCTTTTCCTATAAAATCAACATGCTCCATATTTATTAAATAACTCTTATGACATCTAAAAAAATTATGTACTAATAGTTCTTTTTCTAAATTTTTAATCCTATTCTTAATATTGTAATCTCTATCTAAGGTGTGAATTGTTATATCTTTTTTTATAATTTCTATATATGTAATATTTTTAATAGATACTTTATGCTTGCTTCCATTTTCCTCTACAATCATAAAGTTATCTCTTTTGTTTATAATATCTGATATGCAACTTAAAATATTTTCTTTTAAATCTTCATGTTCTATAGGCTTTAATAAGTATCTGTATGCTCTTACCTTATACCCCTCTTGTACATACTCAATCAGTGAAGTTATAAAAATTATTTCTGAAACACTATTTTTTTCTCTAATTTTTTTTGCAACATCCATACCTGTTATTTCATCCATTTGTATATCTAGAAAAAATATATCTATATCTTCAATTCCAGAGCTTAAAAGTTCTTCTCCTGATTTAAATTCAAATATCTCAACCTTATTCGAAATTTCATCGAATATATTAAATATCGAATTATATAAATTACTTCTTTGTGACTCATCATCTTCACAAATAACTATTCTATACAATAAAATCTCCCCTATCTTATATATCTTTTCAATTAACCCATATATATATTACCATATTTTTACATAACTTATATTCAATATAATTTAAAGCACAAAAAAACAAATGAGGTAATATAAAATTACGTCATTTGTTTCTTATTATTTAAAGTTTAATTAGATAAACATGTATTTTCACTTATTTTCCCTGCTACCATGTTTTTTAAGTCTTTATTTGTCTTGTGAGCATAAAATGCAGTTAATATTACCGTAAACAAATCTGCTACTGCCTGAGTAAGTAATACCCCATCAACACCAATTAATTTTGGTAATATTATAATTGCTGGTAAGAAAAATATACCTTGTCTAGCTGTTCCTACAATTAAAGCTTCTTTTGGCATACCTAACGATTGATATAACACTGCATATAATTGTGTAAATCCTAATAGTGGGTATAGTAAAAGTGTATATCTTAATGTTTTAGCACCTACCTCGATAACTGCTGGGTCATTACTAAATAAATTAATAGCAGTTGGTGCAAATATCATTAAAACTATAGTTGCTAATGTTGAAAATATAGTTGTTCTCTTAATAGATATGTTTATTGCTTTTCTTAATTTTTCATAATTTCCTGCTCCATAATTATAACTTGCAATAGGTTGGAACCCTTGATTGTATCCTATAACAACAAACATAACTAATGAAGATAGTTTTAAAGCTATTCCAAATGATGCTATTAACTCATTTCCATATGGTTTTGATGCTATATTTAAAAGTCCCATAGATATACTTATTAAAGCTTGAATTAAAAAAGTCGCAGTTCCAACAGAGATAATTTCTCCATATATGCTCTTTGAAAATTTAAAGTTTTTTATACTTAACTTTAGATAACTTTTATTTGTTATATAATATGATAATAACAAAACTACTGATGCAAGTTGCCCTATTACTGTAGCTAAAGACGCTCCCACTACTCCCATATTAAATGTAAACATTAGTATTGGGTCTAAAACTATATTTATTATAGCCCCTAATGCCACCGCTACTGCACTAAGTTTTGTATTTCCCTCTGACCTTATAATGTTTGCAAGTGTTGGCATCATTATTGGTAAACTAGCTCCTATTGCAATAGGTTTTGCATAATCCATTGCATATGGCATTACACTGTCTGTTGCTCCTAATAATCTTAAAATCGGCTCTAGAAATATCAATATTAAAATAGTAAATATAATTCCTACGATTACTGATGATATTATAGCAGTTGATGCTACATCATCTGCACCGTCTTTATTCTTAGCCCCTAGAAGTCTTGCTATATAAGATGAAGCTCCTACTCCTATTAATTGCCCCACTGCATTAATTAATATAAATAAAGGAAATATAACTGATACCGCAGCCATTGCTAACGTGTCATTTAACATACCTATAAATGCTGTATCTACTATATTATATATTGCACTTATTAAGCTGGCTATAATTCCTGGTATAGCAAATTTCCATATGAGTCTACCTATATTATCATCTTCCATTATCTTCGATTTATCTATAACTGTATCCATTTTATAAATCTCCTCCTTTGATAAAGCTATATTAATATACTATCAAATCTAGAGATTTATCGTTAATATATATATACTATTACTCGTTATAACTAAAACTTATAACAACTACATATTTCTCATATTTTCTAAAAGTATTTCTAAGAATAACTTTGCTTCATCTGAGAGTTCTTCTTTTCTTCTCTTAATCCATCCAACTGTAAAATAAACACTATCATCTTCAAGCGGTATAGCCCTTATACCACTAACCTTTTCTATTTTATTAAACCCCGATGCTATTACATAAGCATTAGTTTCTAAAACAAACTGTGTTATAGTCTCTTTGTCATTTAGATATATTGCTCTATCCTTATGAGAAAAACCTAATAAATCTAGCTCTACACTATATGTAAGCGCGTTTATAGGCTCTTCTACTAAGTGTACACATATAAATTCATTTAACTCCTCTGGCTTTATAACATCATTATCATATAAAGGATTGTTCTTACCTATGTAAATATATATTTTGTCTTTACATATTGGGTTAAATTCCAAGTCTCTATTTTCTAAAACGCCTTTAAATACCCTCTCTTGCATATTAGAAAGTGCTATTATACCTATTTCAGACTTCATTGTTGATACATCTTCTATTATCTTTTCTTTATGAGTTTCTTTCAGTGAAATTTTAATTTTTTTATTATTAACTTTTTTATAAACCTCGCTCAATACAATTCCTAAAGTATACAACTTCATACTCGAAACTTCTAACTTAAACCCATTTTCTTGAGACAAGTCAGAGTATATTTTTTCTAAATTATCAATTTGATTTATTATATAAGTTGCATAAGTCAAAAAATCTTTGCCTTCTTTTGTTAGTTTTACACCTCTATTAGTTCTATCAAATACTTTTATTTTAAATTCTTCCTCTAAATTTACTATTGCTTTACTTAAATTAGGTTGAGATATGAATAAGTTGCTTGCAGCTTGGTTCATAGATCCCGTTCTAGCTACTTCTATAAAATATCTTAGTTGGTTTATTTGCAATATATTACCTCCGTAAATATTATTTATATATACTATTTTAAACAAAAAAAGAGCTTTTAAAAAGCTCTTATTCCTCATCTGGAAAATTATTACTAAATCTCATTTTTGCTATTTTTAATATTTCATTTAAATTATACCCTTTTAACTTACATCCACACTTTGGACAATATTCTAATTTTTTAGAAACTAAAGCTCTACAACTAGCCTCAGGACATCTTACTTTCTCAGTTACTTTACCTACATCAAGACCACATCTTGGGCAAACTGTACCTGGTCTATTTGATACTTCCTTACCACATCTTGGACACTTGATCATTATTATCCCTCCTATAAAAATAAAAAGTTAATAATATATAGTATGGTAATAAGCTTGTTTATGTTATAGATTCAAATAAAAAACTCTTTCTAAATTTTTTAGAAAGAGTTTTTTATATTATTTAAGTGTTATTAAACCTTCTTCTTCTACTACTTTTTGTCCATCTTCACTAGTTATATAGTCCATAAACTTCTTACCATTCTCACTTAATTTATCTTCTTTGTATACTAATAAGAATGGTCTTGATAATTTATATTTTCCACTCTTAGCATTTGCTGCTGTAGCATCTACTCCATCTAATTGAAGTGTATGTATGCTGTCATCTAAATAACTAAATGAAGTATATCCTATCGCATTTTCATTTCCAGCTACTGTTGATTTTATATTTCCGTTTCCATCACTTATTTGAGCTTCTTTTGTTAAATGAGTAGATTCAAATCCAACTATTTCTTGAAATGCATCTCTAGTTCCTGATCCATCTTCTCTTGAAACAACAACTATAGGAGCATCTTTTCCTCCAAGTTCTTTCCAGTTAGTTATTTTTCCAGTATATATTCCTTTTAATTGGTCCATTGTAAGAGACTTAACTTCATTGTTTTTGTGAGTTATTATCCCGATTCCGTCTACCGCTATCTTGTCTTCTTTAAGTCCTGCTTGTTTTTCTTCACCTTTTAAATCTCTAGATGACATCCCTATTTCTGCTACGCCATTTATTGCATCTTTTATCCCTGCTGATGATCCTAATTGATTTATTTCTATAGATACTTTAGAGTCTACTGATTTGTAAGCTTCTGCTTCTTTTTCCATAAGTGGTCCTACTGAAGTTGATCCTGATACAGATACTTTACTTCCACCACCAGAATCCTTCGATCCACATCCTACAGCTAACGTTCCTACCATTATAGTACTCATTAGTAAAACTCCAATTTTCTTTTTAAACATAGGTAACCTCCACAAAGTTATAATTTTTATAATTACTTTATTATTTTTCCGACTTTATTGTCGTTTATTCCTTTATTTGAATTTTCTTTACATTTTTATAATAAAGTAACTATGTTAAATCCAAATTAGAGATATGTTAACTATTGGTAAACAACATTAAGAGAATGTAAAAATGAATATTACTTAAATAAAAAATATTTAGGTTAACATAATTTATGTAAAATAACAAAGGAATTGGGATATCCCAATTCCTTTAATTTACTATTTATTATTTTTTATAGCTGCTTGCGCTGCTGCAAGTCTAGCAATAGGTACTCTATATGGTGAACAAGATACATAATTTAATCCTGTTTTGTAGCAGAACTCTATAGAAGATGGTTCTCCTCCATGCTCTCCACATATACCTAATTTAAGGTTTGGCTTAACCCCTCTACCTAATTTAGCTGCCATTTGAACTAGTTTACCAACTCCATTTTGGTCTAATACTTGGAATGGATCTTTTTCAAGTATTTCACTATTTATATAGTCACCTAAGAACTTATTTGCATCATCTCTTGAATATCCAAATGTCATTTGAGTTAAGTCATTTGTTCCAAAGCTAAAGAAATCAGCTTCAGTTGCTATTTCATCTGCAGTTAAACATGCTCTTGGAACCTCTATCATAGTTCCAACTGTATATTCTACTTTAACTCCTGACTTATCAAGTTCTTCATTTATTACAGAAACTACATTTTCTTTTATAGTTTTTAATTCCTTAACTTCTCCTACTAAAGGTATCATTATTTCTGGATTAACTTCTACTCCACTATTTTTAGCCTCTATAGCTCCTTGTATTATAGCTTTTGCTTGCATCATAGCTATTTCAGGATAAGTTATTGCTAATCTACAACCTCTGTGTCCAAGCATTGGATTTAGTTCTTGTAAATCTACTATTCTCTTTCTTATTTCTTTAACTTCAAGTCCCATAGTTTTTGCTAAAGCTTCTATAGCTTCATCATCATGAGGTAAGAACTCATGTAGTGGTGGATCTAGTAATCTTATATTAACATGTCTTCCATCCATAACTTTGAATATTTCAGTAAAGTCTTCTCTTTGCATAGGTAATAATTTTTCAAGAGCAACTAATCTTTGATCTAATGTTCTTGATAAAATCATTTCTCTAACAGCTGGTATTCTATCTTCATCAAAGAACATATGCTCAGTTCTACATAATCCTATTCCTTCTGCTCCAAAGTTTATAGCAACACTTGCATCTCTTGGAGTATCTGCATTAGTTCTTACTTGTAATGTTTTATACTTATCAACCCAGTTCATAAGTACTTCAAAGTTTCCTGTAAGAGCAACATCTGTCTTTTCTATTTCTCCTAAATAAACACATCCTGTTGATCCATCTAGAGATATATAATCTCCTTCTTTTATAACTAATCCATCTACAGTTATTTCTTTATAGTATTCATCTACTTTTATTTCTCCACATCCTGCAACGCAACATTTACCCATACCTCTAGCTACAACTGCCGCATGAGATGTCATACCACCTCTAGCTGTAAGTATTCCTTGTGCTACAACCATACCCTCTATATCTTCTGGTGATGTCTCTAATCTTACAAGTATAACTTCTTCTCCTTTTTCAGCTGCCTTTACAACATCATTTGCATTAAAGTATACTTTACCGCAACTAGCTCCTGGAGAAGCTGGTAATCCTTTAGCTATAAGCTTAGCATTTTTTAAAGATTTCTCTTCAAAGTTTGGATGTAGTAATTGATCTAATTGATTAGGTTCAATTCTCATTATAGCTTCTTTTTCATCTATTATTTTTTCTTCAACTAATTCAACTGCAATATTTATAGCTGCTTTTGCAGTTCTTTTTCCATTTCTAGTTTGAAGTATATATAATTTTTCATTTTCTATAGTAAACTCTATATCTTGCATATCTTTATAATGATTTTCAAGTATATTAGTTATTTTTACAAATTCATCATATATAGCTGGCATAGCTTCTTTTAATGTATCTATGTCTTTTGGAGTTCTAATTCCTGCAACAACATCTTCGCCTTGTGCATTTATTAAGTATTCTCCAAATAATTTATTTTCTCCAGTAGATGGGTTTCTTGTAAATGCAACTCCTGTTCCACTAGTCTCTCCCATGTTTCCAAATACCATTGATTGTATATTAACTGCAGTTCCTAAGTTATGAGGAATATCATTTAACTTACGGTAAATATTTGCTCTTGGATTGTTCCATGATTTAAATACTGCTTTTATAGCTAACATTAATTGCTCTTTTGGATCTTCTGGGAATATTTGTCTTAATTCTTTTTTGTATATCTTCTTGTATTCTTCAACTAATACTTTTAAATCTTCACTTGTAAGATCTGTATCAAATTTGTATCCTTTTTCCTCTTTTATTTTATCTAAAGCATTTTCAAATTTATACTTTGGAACTCCCATTGCAACATCTGAAAACATTTGTATAAATCTTCTATAACTGTCATATGCAAATCTTTCATTGTTAGTATTCTTAGCTATTGCCTTAACTGAAGTATCATTAAGACCTAAGTTTAATATAGTATCCATCATACCTGGCATTGAGAAAACTGCACCAGAACGAACAGATAATAATAATGGATTTTCATTACATCCTAATTTTTTATTTAAAGATTTCTCTAACTCTACTAATTTTTCTTCTATCTGTAAAACTATATCTTCTCTTATACTTTCATTATTTACGTAATAGTCATTACAAGCCTCTGTTGATATTGTAAAACCTGGAGGCACTGGTAAGCCTATCTTAGTCATCTCGGCTAAGTTAGCACCCTTACCACCTAAAAGACTCTTCATTTCCTTTGACCCCTCAGCAAAACTATAAACAAACTTACTCATCTAAAACTCCTCCTAGTATGTTTTTTATACAGATATACTGTACATTGTATTCAAACATGATTAATTTGTTATCCTAAAATTTATTATTAAAGTAATAACTAAATTTCTTAGTTATTATTTTCAAAGTACTCGGTTAAACGTTTTTTTGTCACCTAACCCATTCCTTAAAAATCTTAATAAATAAGATTTATACTACACACCGAAAGTGATTCCGATGTGCACTAAAATCCTATTTATCGTTATCTCTAAATACTTTCAATCCATTTTCTTTCATTACATCCATTATGATTCCAGCTGTTTCTTCTATTGCTTTGCTAGATACATCTATAACTGGGCATCCAACTTTTTTCATTATTTTATCAGAGTAATCTAACTCTTGAAGTATTCTATCAAATTTAGCGTAATTAGCATTACTTGATAATCCTAAAGCTTTTAATCTTTCTTGTCTTATTTGATTTAATTTTTCAGGCGTATTAGTAAGACCTATTATTTTCTTTTGATTTATTTCAAATACTTCCTTAGGTATTGGTATTTCTGGAACTAAAGGAACATTAGCTACCTTTATATTCTTATTTGCTAAGTACATACTTAGTGGTGTCTTAGATGTTCTTGATATTCCAAGTAATATTATATCAGCTTGTAATATGCCTCTAGGATCTTTTCCATCATCATATTTAACCGCAAATTCTATAGCTTCTACTCTTTTGAAGTAACTTTCATCTAACTTTCTTATAATTCCTGGTTCTCTTCTTGGCTTAACTCCTATTTTACTAGCAATTTGCTTTAATATTGGAGTCATTAAGTCTACACAACTTAAATTTTCCTTGCTACAGTAATCTTCAGTAAATGTTAAAAGTTCATTTTCAACTAATGTATATATAACTATTGCATTTTCTTCTTTAGCACTTTTTAATATTTCTTCTAAAAAATTAACTTCTACAACATATGGAAATCTTCTTATTTCATAGTCATCCTTTAATTGAAATTGAGATATTGCAGCTTTAGTAACTTGCTGAGCTGTTTCCCCTACTGAGTCTGATATTACATATATGACTAAATTATCCATATACTCCTCCTTTAATTATCCGCTATCTCTAAAAATAGTTTTGTTATGTTAGTTTTAGAAATTCTACCAACAACCTTATTTATTATTGTATTATCCCTTTTTATTTCTTCTACAACAGGTATTGAATCTACTTCGTGTTCTATTATTCTCTTTGCTGCTAGTACAACAGTATCTTCACTTGTAACAGTTACAACATTAGGTGTTCTTGTCATTATCATACCTACAGGTATCTTATTTATGTCTCCCCCACCTATAGTTGCTTTTAATAAATCTTTTCTTGATACTATTCCACATAGTTCTTTTTCATCATCTATTATGAATACACTTCCAACATCTGATAAGAATATGTTTACTATAGTATCATATACACTTGTGTCTTGTGTTACCATTATAGGCATACTCATTATGTCCGCTACAGTTTTGTTTTTTATTTTATCTCCTAGTAAGTTAACTTTATCTATTCCTGAATAAAAATACCCAACCTTAGGTCTAGCATCTAATACTCCAGTCATAGTAAGTATAGCTAAATCAGACCTTAATGTAGCTCTAGTCACATTAAGTTTGGCTGCTATGCATTCACTTGTTATAGGTTCACTTTCTTTAACGATATCGATTATCTTTAGTTGTCTATTATTAAGTTGAATAATAATCACACTCCTCTTTATTGTGATACACTGTTTATCCGTTTTTATCTTATATAGTATATTATATATATTTTATATTATGTTGTAAATACAGAAATTAAATTTATATATTTAATTTCTGTATTTATTTAATTACAGTTTTAACCATAGGGTCCTTTTTTATCCCACTTTAGGCGAAATTTACCCTATAATCTACTTTTATTAAAGATTTAAATAACCGAGGAAAAATTCCCTCGGTTATTTTAACAGACTATTTGTACACTATCTTTGATAGGTCACAAATATTTAACATTATGTCATATATTTGTTTTAATATGGCTAATCTGTTGTTCTTTATAGCCTCGTCCTTGTCCATTATCATTACTGAGTCAAACATATTATCTATTGCTGGTCTTAACGATGCGAATGCATCAAGAGCTTTTGTATATTCTTTATTAGCTAATAAGTGCTCAACATTTGAACTTATTTCTTGGAATTGTTGATATAAATTAAATTCTGCTTCTTCTCTCATTAAGTTTATATTAACTTCATTAGTTTCAGCTTTTTCTGCTAAAGTAGCAACTCTGTTGAATGCTGTTAACATTTCAACTAACTCACCTTTATCTATCCAAGAGTTTAAAGCCTTAGCTCTAGCATACATATCAGCTATATCATCTATATTAGAACTTAATATAGCGTCTATAACATCATATCTTATCCCTAAATCTCTAAATAAATTCTTTATTCTATCTTTGAAGAATTCCATTATTTGATTTAGAACTTCATCTTTATCAAACTCTATAAATGAATAATTATCAAGAGTTAGTGATACAAGTTCTCTTAAACTTATATCTAAGTTGTTATCCATTAATATATTTATTATACCTAATGCTTGTCTTCTTAAAGCATATGGATCTTGTGATCCTGTTGGTTGTATTCCTATAGCGAAGAATCCTGCTATAGAATCTAATTTATCTGCTATAGATAAAACTATTCCAGATTTAGTAGCCGGAAGTATATCTCCTGCAAATCTAGGTAAATAATGCTCAAATATAGCTTCTGCTACATTTTCATTTTCACCACTTACTTTTGCATATTCTCTTCCCATTACACCTTGAAGTTCAGTAAATTCAAATACCATACCTGTAACTAAGTCTGCCTTGCATAATTTAGCTGCACGAAGTGTATCTTCTTTTATATCTGTTTCATTTAATTTTTCTAATATATCATTAGCTAATTTTTCTATTCTTAAAGATTTATCATAAACTGTACCAAGTTTAGCTTGGAACACAACAGTTTTTAATTTTTCTATGTAGCTTTCTAAAGACTTCTTAGTATCTTCTTTATAGAAGAATAATGCATCTGCAAGTCTAGCTTCTAATACTTTTTCATTACCTTTTTTAACGTTATCAATTCTATGGCTATCTCCATTTCTAACAGCTATAAAGTTTGGAAGTAATTTTCCATCCTTTAAAACAGGGAAATATCTTTGATGTTGTTTCATTGGTGTTATTACAACTTCTTTTGGAAGTTTAGCATAATCTTCATCAAATTCTCCATAGAATGCAGTTGGATACTCTACTAAATGAGTTACTTCTTCAAGTAATTCTTCATCAAACTCTATTTCTCCACCTAAAGATTTTGCAACATCGTCACATTGTTTCTTTATTAATTCTTTTCTTTCGTCTTGATTTAATATTACAAAGTTCTCTTCTAATTTAGTTAAGTATTCATTTAAAGTATTTACTTCAAATTCACTTTCTCCTAAGAATCTATGTCCTTTAGTAGTATTAGATGATACTATTCCTTCTAACTCTATATCAAGTACAGAATCATTTAATATACAAACCATCCATCTTATTGGTCTTATAAATCTCATGTTCTTTCCACCCCAACGCATAGCCTTAGGGAACGTCATAGATTTTATAGCTTCAGGAAGTATGCTTTTTAAAACTTCACTAGTTAATTGTCCATCTTGCTTTATTTTACCGAAAGCATATTCTTCTTTTCCAACTTGTTTAAAGTATAAGTCTTCTTCTTTTATACCTTTGCTCTTCATAAATCCTAAAAGAGGTTTAGTATAGTTGCCTTCAGCATCAACCGCTATTCTCTTAGCTGGTCCTTTTACTTCTTCTTCTAAATCTGATTGTTTTTCACATATATTATTAACTATAACAGTTAATCTTCTTGGTGTAGAATATATATTAACTTCATCAAAAGTTATTCTATTTTCATTAAAAGATTTAACTATGTTAGTTTTTAATTGGTCCATTGCTGAATTTACATATCTTGCAGGTAATTCCTCAACACCTATTTCAAATAAAAGGTAATTTTTCATTATTTGTCACCTTCCTTTAAAAGTGGATATCCCATTTCTTTTCTTAACTCTACATAAGCCTTAGCTACTGTTCTTGCCATATTTCTAACTCTACTTATAAATGAAGCTCTTTGACTTACACCTATAGCTCCTCTTGCATCTAAAGTATTGAATGTGTGCGAACATTTTAACACATAATCATATGCTGGAGTTATTAATCCTTTTTCCATAAGTCTTAATGCTTCTTTTTCATATACATCAAATAAGTTAAATAACATATCTGCATCACACTCTTCAAATGCGTATACAGAGTTTTCATATTCAGCTCTATTGAATACTTCTCCATATGTTATTTCATCATTCCATTTTAAATCATATACACTTTCAACTTCTTGAAGGTACATAGCTAGTCTTTCTAAACCATATGTAATTTCTCCTGTTTCAAGCTCACACTCGATTCCACCAACTTGTTGGAAGTAAGTAAACTGTGTTATTTCCATACCGTCTAACCAAACTTCCCAACCAAGACCCCATGCTCCAACAGCAGTTGCTTCCCAGTTATCTTCAACAAATCTTATATCGTGTGCTTTTGTATCTATTCCTATAGCCTCTAAACTTCCTAAGTATAACTCTTGTATATTATCTGGAGATGGTTTTAAGATAACTTGGAATTGGTGATGTTGATATAATCTATTTGGGTTCTCACCGTATCTTCCATCTGCCGGTCTTCTAGATGGTTCTACATAACATACTTTCCAAGGTTCTGGTCCTAAAGATCTTAAGAATGTATTTGGGTTCATTGTTCCTGCACCTTTTTCTACGTCATAAGGTTGCATCATTATACATCCTTGCTTAGCCCAATAATCTTGTAATGTTAGTATCATATTTTGAAAATTCATACGAATACCTCCTGTATTAAAAACAAAGCCTTTCGTCTACACGAAAGGCCATTAAATGGTTATTTTCTAACTTTTAGAATATCAAAGTATAGAGTATTTGTCAATATGCTTAAATATTAGTTTTGTCAACACTTTTTTAGTATTTAGTTATATCGTCATCCTCTTTTATTAATTCTTCAGTTATATCTTTGTCATCTTTTTTATTGTGTTTAACTACATCAGTAACTTCTTTTGCAGTGCTTGTTAACATATTTTTTAGCATATTTAATGTCTCTTCATTTAGTTCTCCTAAATCAACAACTGTTTTGTCTTCTTCATTTTGAACTTTTATATTAAATTTGCCTATTACAGCTGCTGAAAGTCCCACTAATGTAACTAAAGGTCCTAGTGCTAACCCAACAACTCCAACTGTTAAAGGAATATTCATTATAATTTTATTGTCTTTTTCAACTATTACTCTTATAACGTTACTTCTTTTTAGCATTTCTTTTAATTGATTTTTTATTTCTTCTGCATCTTTTCCTAAAGCAGTTTCCATTTTTTCTTTTGCCTTATTTTTTACTTTTGTAGTTTTTTTGTTTTGCTCTAAATATATTATTGCATCTAATACATTTCCATCGCTAATCACTAATGCTTCTTTAGCTTCTGCATAACTTGCACTTGGAACTCTCTCTAATACTTGATCTATCTTTTCTAATGTTATATCAATCATCAATATCAGCTCCTTTATTATTTTCTATTCCTTGTAATAAGTGTAATGATTTTGTGTTTGCATTGTCAACGTAAACCTGAACGTATACTTTTAAAATTTTTGTTAGTTCATTTACTAAGTATTTTGATACCTTAGCTTTACTACAAGTTAATATATCATTTCTAAAAATATAATCCATTAATTTTATAGTAGTACTATTAATTTTAAAATTATACACATGGTTTTCTTTACACTTTTCACATAGTATTCCACCTTCATCAACATTAAATACACTACTTTTAAGATTTGTAGTATTACAGTTGACACATCTATTTACTATTGGTTTAAAGCCTGTATAGTCTAAAAACTTTAGTTCAAATGCTCTAGTTATGTATTCTTTATCAACCTCATTTTGAGTATATAGATAAAGAGTTTGTGCTAGTAAAACAAAAAGCCTGTTATTAGTTTGATTTTCATATATAGATCCATCTACTAAACTTGTTATATATGTAGCATAGGAAAAGGCTTCTATATCATATGCAATATCATAAAAGTTTTTAATGGTCTCACTTTGACTCACTCTATACATGTTACCTTGTTTTTTTAAAGTAAAGTTAGAGTAGGAGAAAACCTGGGAAGACGATAGTAACGAGCTTTTATTTCGTTTTGCGCCTTTTGCTATAGCTGATATCTTCCCAAGTTTTCGTGTAAATATTGTTAAAATCAAATCATTTTCTTTATATCTTGCTGATCTTAGTACTATCCCCTGGGTGTTCACAATTATCATGGTCGTTTTCTATCTCCCTATTCATATTAACTTCGCCATTGTTTGTATTTATGCTATTTTTTAAGTATAGATAGGCTTCTATACTTCCTGTTTTTTTAAAAACTTCCCAACACAGATTGTTCATTTTTAAAAACCCCCTTCTTACGCTTATACTATATTTTTAGTAAGAAAGGGGAAAAAAATGCATTAAGTTGTTAGACAATTTTTGACAATGTAATTGTTGTTATTAAAAAATAGATAACCATCCCAATTATATCAAGGGATGTAGCTATTAATGGAGCAGAAACAATTGACGGATCTACATCCATTTTTTTAAACATCATAGGTATAAATGACCCAATCATCGCTCCTATTATCATATTTATAAGCAATGATACAGATACTATTAAAACTATATTTATGTCCTTTACAAAAATATACGTAGCTATTCCTATAATTAAACTACATATAATTCCTGTAAATACACCTACCATTCCTTCTAATAATACATTTTTAAAATCTAACTTTTTATTAGACAGTGCCATTACAGTAAGTGCTGATGCTTGAGTCCCT
Organism: Paraclostridium sp. MRS3W1; assembly: GCF_032465715.1. Classification (NCBI taxonomy): domain Bacteria; kingdom Bacillati; phylum Bacillota; class Clostridia; order Peptostreptococcales; family Peptostreptococcaceae; genus Paraclostridium; species Paraclostridium sp. MRS3W1. The sequence goes on from NZ_JAWDJM010000080.1 coordinate 15,621, forward strand.
ATATTTCCAGCCATACCTGTAACAACCGGAACAAAGTATATCAAAGGAAAATACTTTGAATCTATTACATAATCAAAACTCGATAATATCAATGTAGCTATAAAACCACCAACTAAAGTTACTATAAGCCAAGGTATTCTAGCTTTAAAAGACGACAATACCTTATCTTTTGGATCTACATTAGTTTGTTCGATAGTATCTCTTTCTTGTTCTGATGTACCAGCGAATTTATACATATCTTCACTAGCTTCTTCTTCAATTACATCTATTACATCATCTACTGTTATAATTCCTTTTAAAATGCGATTTCTATCTATTACAGGGATAGCTATTAAATCGTATTTAGATACAAGTTTAACAGCTTCTTCTCGATCTTCATCTACATATACAGAAATTATATTTTCACTCATCAAATCTTCTATTATGCTATCATCTCTTGATATTATAAGCTCTCTTAATGATAATACTCCAACTAACTTATCAAAATTATCAACCACATACATATAATAGATTGTTTCTGCATCTATAGCATTCTCTCTCATATAATCTATGGCCTCTTTTGCTGTCATATCTTTATTTATAGATATGTAGCCAGTTGTCATTATCCCTCCAGCAGATTCTTCTTCATATATAAGAAGTTCTTTTACATCTTCGGCATCCTCTTGGTTTAGAAGGTTTATAATTTCTTCCCTCTCATTTTCTTCTAACTCGCCTAAGATATCTGCCATGTCATCTAAAGACATCATTTCTAAAATATTAGCTTTATGCTCTATGTTTAACTTAGAAAGTATATGCCTAAAAAATTCTGAATCAGTTTCATCAAGTATGGAAGCTGCCATATCTATAGGTAATATTTCAAAAAGCTTTATTTGTTTGTCTTCGTCTAAGTTTTCTAGTATGTCAAAAATATCCCTGTTATGATATTCTTCCATTAATTCTCTTAATTCTAAAATTTTATTGTTGTCTATTAAATCCTCAACTTGATTTAACAACAGCTTGGAATGTTCATCTTTCCTATCCATAAAACCCACCTTTATTATTTATCAGTATACCCAAAGTTATTTATAAAACTTTGTAGGTTTCTCCAATTTTCTTTAACTTTAACCCAAACTTGAAGGTTAATTTGAGATCCTAGTAATAATTCAATCTCTTCTCTTGCTGATTTTCCTATTCCTTTTAACTTTCTACCATTTTTACCTATTATTATACCTTTGTGTGAATCTCTTTCACAGTATATAACAGCAGATATATCTATTATATCTTTATCTGGTCTTTTTTTCATTCTTTCTATTTCTACAGCAACCCCATGAGGTATCTCATCATGTACATAGTGTAGAACTTTTTCTCTTATAAGTTCAGATACTAAAACTCTTTCAGGTTGATCTGTTATCATATACTCTGGGAAATATTGAGGTCCTTCCTCTAAGTATCTTTCTATTACTTTTAGTAATCTATCAGTATTCTTACCTTTTAGTGCTGATATTGGAACAATCTCATCAAACATATTTTCCGCATCGTACATTTTTATTAAGTCGAATAATTCTTCTTCACTTAACATGTCAATTTTGTTTAGAACCAAAATTTTAGGAGTTTTTATTCCTCTTAAATTTTCGATTATCATTCTGTCTCCTGGTCCAATTTTTTTTGACTCATCAACTACATATAATACTACATCGACATTTTTGAATGCATCTGTAGCTGATTTTACCATAAATTCTCCTAATTTATTTTTAGGCTTATGAATACCTGGTGTATCTAAAAATACCATTTGACATTCTTTGTCTGTGTAAACTGCTTGTATAGTGTTTCTTGTTGTTTGTGGTTTATCACTCATTATAGCTATTTTTTCTCCAACTACGCTATTCATAAGAGTAGATTTCCCAACATTTGGTCTTCCTACTATACTAACAAATCCTGATTTAAACATATTAATTCCTCTTTTCAATTTGTCTTTTGTTGTTTTAATTTATTTGAAGTCACTACCTGAGAAATAATGTGGAACTAATTCTGCGATAGTTTGTTCCTGTATATCTCCTTTTGAGTATCCAGTTATTATTCTTATATGTGGCCCAAACTCAATTATTACCTGTCTACATATAGCACACGGATATGTAGGTTCATTTTTTTCTGAATTAGTACTAGCTACAGCTATTGCCTCTATATCTTTATACCCTTCAGAGATAGCTTTAAATAGCGCAGTTCTTTCCGCGCAATTTGTCCCTCCAAAAGATGCACATTCTACATTACAACCTGTAAAAACTTTACCACTCTTAGTTAAAAGTGCTGCACCAACTTTAAAATTTGAATATGGTGAATAAGAGTGCTCTCTTGCTTTTTCTGCTATTTCTAATAATTCTCTATTATCCATTATATTAACCTCCATCAAAGACCACCTATACTTTTTATTTTAAGTAGTACATTACATTATACCAAAATAGAAAAAAAGAAAAAAGTATATTTATATTTTCTTAAGCAAAAAAAGCGGGAATATTTTTCCCACCTTTTAATATTGAGCTATTTGCAAAACTAACATAGCTACCAAAACTCCAAGTAATGCCCCCGCTACAGTTTCCCAAAAAGTATGTATTTTACCTTCTATTCTACTTTGTGCAACTAAAACTGCCATTAAATAAGCAAGTGTCGATGCTACCACTCTTTCTGTCATAAATGTTACAAGTGTAGCAAGTGCAAAAGCAAGCGCCGAGTGACCACTTGGCATTCCTCCTTGTAGCGGAGTTCCTGTAGATGTTAATGATTTCACTACTACTACTGCTATTAAAACTAAAACTATACATATAAGAGTAACATGAATTGGTGATTTTCTTATTGTAAAAAATACAGATGCTCCTACAGTTTCTAGTTTATCATAAAATAGTAAATAACCAATTATACAAGCATTTAAACTTGCTATTAGTACTCCTCCAGCAGCAACATCTTTTGCTATTTTAGCTAATGGGTGATATGTATCTGTTATCATGTCTACAGTTTTTTCTATAGCTGTATTAAACATTTCTGATATTACAACTAAGCTTATTGTAAATAATAATAGCATCATTTCGAATTTATTAAATTCACAAAACAAACTAATTGTAAGAACTAATGCTGCAACAAAGTAGTGTATTTTCATATTTCTTTCATGCTTGAAAGTATACAAAATCCCAGCAATAGCTGCATTAAAGGCATTTATTATCCCTTGTTTACCTTTCTTTTTACCCATAAGTTTACTCCCTTGTTATATTAAGCTTGTTTAGTACATCCTCTTCTCGTTTTCTCATATCCTTTGTATTCTCTTCAGTATCATGATCATAACCTAATAAGTGGAACATACTATGACATACTAAAAAACATACTTCTCTTTCAAAACTATGATCATATTCTTCACTTTGTTCTAAAGCTCTTTCTAGAGATATAACAATATCTCCTAAAGATTCTTCTTCTATTTCAACATCAAACTCATCTGTTAAAAGTGGAAAAGATAAAACATCTGTAGCTCTATCTACCCCTCTATATTCTCTATTTAATTCATGTATTTCTTCATTGTCAACAAAAGATAAACTTACTTCATAATTGTCATCATAACCTTCATAGTATAATGTCTCAACGATTATATCATTGATTTTTCCTAAAAGGTCTTCACTTACTTTTATCTTATCTTGTCTATTGTCTAATATAATTTCCATAATTTATCTCCTATTTCTTTTGTTTCTATCATCATTAAATTTATTTAACTCTTGTTCTTCATCAAATTTTTCATAAGCTTTAATTATTCTTTGTACTAATTCATGTCTAACGACATCTTTTTCTGTAAATTTATTTATACCAACTCCATCTACATCTTTTAAAACATCCATAGCTTGAATTAATCCACTTTTATATTTATTTGGTAAATCTATTTGTGTTAAGTCTCCCGTAACTACAGCTTTTGATCCAAAACCTAATCTAGTTAAAAACATCTTCATTTGCTCTGGAGTTGTATTTTGAGCTTCATCTAAAATTATAAATGCATTATCTAGAGTTCTTCCTCTCATAAAAGCTAACGGAGCCACTTCTATTATACCTCTTTCAATATATTTAGCACATTTTTCATCGCCTAACATATCAAATAATGCATCGTAAAGAGGTCGTAAATAAGGGTCTACTTTATCTTTCATATCTCCTGGTAAAAAACCTAAGCTCTCGCCTGCCTCAACAGCTGGTCTAGTTAATATAATTCTGCTTATTTCCTCTTTTTTAAAAGCTCTAACTGCCATAGCTACTGCAAGATATGTTTTACCTGTCCCTGCTGGCCCAACTCCAAGTGTTATATCATTGTTTCTAATAAGATTTATATAATGTTTTTGTCCTATTGTTTTTGGTTTAACTTCTCTACCTTTTTTAGTTACGGCTATAGTATCTTCTAATTCTTCTATTTGCTCTTTATTTCCTTCATTTAATAATTCTATAGCATAAGTAATACTCTGTTTATCTAAAGTTTTACCTATTTTAAAATTTTTATATAATTCATTTATAAATTCTATAGCTTTTTCTACATTTTTATTTTGACCTATTAAAACTATATTGCCTTCTCTTAACAGTACATCTACATTTAAACTCTTCTCTATTATTTTTATATTTTCGTCAAAGTTTCCAAATAGTTCTCTTTCAAATTTATCATCTGTTATTTCAAAACTCTTTTGTACTATCAATGTTTATCCTCCTTAGTTATCCCTTGTTTGAACTTCCTCTTTATCTTTTGCATCTTTATCTTTATTTATATCCTTAAATTCATTTCTTATATCATTAATAGGTCTTTTATCTGGATTTGAAGGTACTTCTTCTTCACCTTCTTTAGGCTTACTTTCTTGTCTAATTAATTCTTCAGCTTCCGATTTGCTTAAAGAGTGTACCTTAGCTATATTTTCTAAAGTTGTAACAGTTACTATGTACTCTAATTTGTCTTTTTTAACTTTATATTGATGCTTAACATCTTTATATCTTGAATCAACAGGAATAGTGTATTCAAGTTCTTTAAGAGCCTTTTGTTTTAAATCTTCTTTTACTTCTTCTTTATTTTTCTCAACTTCTTTTACATTTACTTCATGGAAAATACTAGACTTTATTTTTAAAGGAAAAGTATAGTCCCCAATAGTTAAAACATGTTCTTTATTTTCGATTTCGTAATTTTTAAAGTCTATATTTCTTCTTAATGTATATTTTTTATCATAGAAGCTAAATGTATATACTGTTTTTTTATTGCCAGTTCTAGTTTTAACCTTGTCTATGTAATTTGTACTTTGTTTTGATTCATAAAATGTAGTTGCCCATACTTCTGGTAGAGATTTAGTATTCGATCCCGATACTAAGACGTCCCCTTTTCTTACTATATCACCTACATTAGCTACTTGTTTACCACTTCTTGGTATTACCTTCTCTATTATACCATTTTTCTTAGCAATTATATTACAATAATTAGTTTCTTTTTTCTCTTGTAATGATTCATCTTTCTTTGTTATTGTAACAAATATATTAGTTCCTTTTACATTTATAGATACATAAGCAATATCACCAAACTCTCCCATAATTTGGTCTCTTACTTCTTTTCTATCTATGCCCTTTTTGTACACACCAGGTCTTACACCCGCTTTTTCAAGCTCCTTCCTTACAAGCACTTTATCAATTCCCTCTGGAGCTTTTATATATACATCTGTTACAAATAACGATGTACTCATTAATAAAACCAAAGAAAGCATAGCGCATATCCACATTCCTTTATATCTATATATACGCCTAGCCAAAAAAGGCAATCCTGTTTTTTGTTTTATTTTAACCTCAAACTTACTTCCTCTATAAATACTTTTGAACGCTCTAATACTTTTCCTATCAACCTTAAGCTCAATTTTAGTGTTTGAAATTCGTTTTACATCATAAACATTAACTTTATTTCTTATTAATGTATTTAAAAATTTTTCTGTATTTATCCCCTCTATAGTTACTACATAGTAACCTCTAATATAACTTATCAAACGTAACTCCCCCCTATGTAGTGTATTCTACACTATATATAATTCCTTTTATTCCTATCTCCGTATCAGTAATATGCTTTAAATATAACTTTTCACCACATATTTTTATAGTATTTAACTTTGTTTTTATTTTAATTAAATTTACATCGTATTCTAATATGGATTTGTAATTTTCTATACTTACAAATGTATTCCCCAAAACAGTGACTGTAGGTTGATTTACCTGTAAATCAGTAGGAACTTCTATCATACTCATAACCCCCTTAATATATTCTATGTCCTTTTTTTATTTTAATTACTTGTATTGGTTTTGAAGCCTTAATATAATAGTATGTTCCTTTAATACATTTTGAGACTTTTATTTCAAAAAAAATAAAGCCAAGCCGGCTTTTATTTTTATCTATTTATTGACCATATAACGTAATTTAAAAAGAATGCATAAAATAACCAAGCTAAATATGGTAAATTTATATAAGCTGCTCTTTTGTCAATTTTAGCAAATTTAATTATCATAATTAATACAATTATTATCATAAGTCCTATAACTATCAAAGCTGTGAATCTAAGCCCTAATCCAAAGAATAAAATAGGCCATATAAAGTTCAATCCTAATTGTAAGTAATAATAAAACATAGCATCTCTTACTTTAAGAGTATTCAATCCTTTTTTAGAAATTAAATAAGCTGATATCCCCATAAGTACGTACAAAATAGTCCATACTATAGGAAATATATACCCAGGAGGGAAAAAACCTGGTTTTATTAAATTTGAATAATATGTACTTGTATTTGTTTGACTTAAGAATTCAGATATAAAGCTACTCGAAAACCCAACTATAATAGGTATAAAAACACTTATTATAAACTTCTTTATTTCTTTTGTAGATATGATCAATGAATTCACCCTCTCTTTATCCTCTATTTAATTTATAAATATGAGAGAGTAATCAATATTATTACAATTATTTGGACAAAGATTGTTAAATAAATAAAAAGCAAAAAACCTAGAGCATTCGCTCTAGGTTTTTCTATCTATTGTAAGTTAGATTTAACTAACTCATTTATCATTTTTCCGTCAGCTACACCTTTTGTTTTCGGCTTTATAGCTGCCATGATTTTTCCCATATCTTTCATAGAAGTAGCTCCTACTTCAGATATAGTATCTTTGACTATCTCATTTAATTCTTCTTTGCTCAGCTGTCGAGGTAGGTATTCCATTAATACTTCAATCTCAGCTTCGGCCTCTTGAACTAAATCGTCTCTTGATGCTTTTGCAAATTCAGTTTTTGCATCTCTACGTTGCTTTAACTGTTTTGTTATTACGTCTATAATTTCGTCATCACCAAGTTCTGTTCTAGTGTCAACTTCACGCTGCTTGATTTCAGCTCTTATTAATGTAACAACAGATTTTTTTACTGTATCTTTGTTTTTCATAGCAAGTTTTAAGTCTTCTTGTAACTTTGCTTTAAGGGACATATCCCTTCACCTCTTATCTACAAAAATTATTTCTTAGCGTTTTTTCTTCTTGCAGCTTCAGCTTTTTTCTTACGTCTTACGCTTGGCTTATCATAGTGTTCTCTTTTTCTTACTTCAGACATTATGCCAGACATAGCACATGAACGCTTAAATCTTCTTAAGGCGCTGTCTAATGTTTCATTTTCTCTTACTCTTACTTCTGACATTCTTTTTCCCTCCCTCCGATAGCGCAAATTATGCTGGGACTGTAACTCGATTATATCTGCATAATATGCATTACAACCTCACACTTTGTTTATTATAAACTAATCTTATTTTTTTTTCAAGTATTTTTATGAATAATACATCTAAAAGTTTAATTTATATATTACTTCTCAGCATCATACCAATCTAATTTCTTTCCTGCTAATACATGATAATGGATATGCTTAACCTCTTGGCATCCATCATCTCCACAGTTATTTATTATTCTAAATCCAGTTTTGTCATATCCTTTTTCTTTAACTATTTTATTAATAACCTTATGAATATGTGCAATTATTTCCATATTTTCTTCACCTATGTCTATTATTGATTCATAATGCTCTTTAGGTATAACTAAAACATGTAATGGTGCAACAGGATTTATATCATTAAAAGCTAAGACTTTATCATCTTCATAAACTTTGTTTGATGGTATTTCTCCATTTATAATTTTACAAAATATACAGCTCATATTTACACCTCCTATCTATTAAGAGTTATTATTTCTACATATTATACTAAAATTCCTTCTACATATTCATCTTTTACATGTAATATTTTAGTATTTAATATCTTACCATGTATATCTTCATCACTTTCAACTACTACTCTTATATAGTTAGGTGTTAAACCTTCATATTTTTTACCTTCTATGTTCTGTTCAAATAGTACTTCAAATTCTTCCCCTATAAAGTTTTCTGCAAACTCATTAAAATTCTTTTTATTTAATTCTATTAACTTATCACTTCTTAGTTGTTTCATTTGAGGATCTATTTGATTTTCCATAGTTGCTGCTGGTGTTCCTTTTCTTGGAGAGTACTTAAACACATGCATTTGTGAAAGTTTTATATCACTTAAAAACTTATATGTTTGATTAAATTCATCATTAGTTTCTCCTGGGAATCCAACTATTACATCTGTAGTTATTGCCACTTCAGGCATCTTTTCTCTTAATTTATCAACTATTTCCTTGTATTCTTCTGTAGTGTATCTTCTGTTCATTCTTTTTAACGTTTCATCACATCCACTTTGTAATGATAAATGGAAATGAGGACATACTTTTGGCATTTTAGAAACTGTGTCTATAAATTCATCAGTCATTAATATAGGCTCTACTGAACTTAATCTTATTCTCTTAACTCCATCAATTTCATTTATAGCCTTTATAACACTTAATAAATTAACTTCAGCTTCACTAACATCTTTTCCGTAAGATGCAACATGTATCCCCGTTAAAACTATTTCTGTGTATCCATTATCGGCTAACTTCTTAGCTTCATTTACTACACTCTCTAAATCTCTACTTCTTACCTTTCCACCTCTTGCGTAAGGTATTATACAGTAAGAACAGAATCTATCACATCCATCTTGAATTTTCATAAATGCTCTAGTTCTTCCATTAGCTTGATTTATTTCAATTTCTTCAAAAGCTCTTACTTTCATTATGTCGTCAACTGTACTAGCTTTTTTAGATGCATCTAATTTTTTTATCTCTTCAACTATTTGTCTTCTCTCATTAGTTCCCATAACTAAATTTACTTCTTCTATTTCTAAAATTTCTTCTGGAGAAACTTGAGAGTAGCATCCAACAACAGCTATTATAGCGTCTGGATTTTTCTTTTTCATTCTTCTTATATATTGACGTGATTTTCTATCACTCATGTGTGTTACTGTACATGTGTTTATAACATAAACATCTGCAAATTCTTCACTATCAACTTGAGTGTATCCATCTTTTTTAAACATCTCAAGCATAGCTTCTGTTTCATATTGATTTACTTTACATCCTAAAGTATAAAAAGCTACTTTTTTCACTCTAATCATTTCCTCCTAAGTCACTTAATTCGTATAACACTATAGATGATGCAACAAGCGATGCTGTTTCAGTTCTTAGAATTCTAGGCCCAAGAGACACTGATTGTCCACCTATTTCTTCTATAGCCTTAATTTCAGTATCTTCAAATCCGCCTTCTGGTCCTACGAAAATACCTATATTTTTTATATCTACACCTTTTATAGCTTGTTTAATCGATTTTGTTCTTTCATTTTCATATGGAGCTATATTAAAGTCATTTTCTTTCATATCAGCGAGTGCTTCCTTAAAGCTTAAAACGCCTCTTAATTTTGGAATTTTTCCACGCTTGCTTTGTTTTGCAGCTTCATATATTATTCTTTCCCATCTTTCGATTTTCTTGTCTTCTTTTTTATCATCAACTTTAACAACAGTTCTCTTCGTCTGAACTAGAATTATCTCATCTACTCCAACTTCAGTTAACTTTTGAAGTATCATTTCCATCTTAGGTCCTTTTGGAAGGCCTTGATATACTTTTATTTTTAAATCAGACTCTCTTTTTATGTCTACAACTTCTACTATATTAAGTTCAACTTGAGACTTATCTATATTAGTTATTTCACATATGTATTCATTGTTGTCATTATCACATATTTCTAGTTCTTCTCCAATTCTACATCTTAAAACTTTAGAAATATGTTTTACATCTTCACCTTCTATAATACATGTCTTATTTTCAAGGTTTATATTATTCTTTACTACAAAAAATCTATCCATGCAATTCACCTACTTTGCTATTTTAGATACTATAGCGTTCCACTCGCCTAAAGACTCTATATGTACTATTTCAAGTCCGTTTTGAGTTAAAGCTTCTTTAACTTCATCTACTTTAGCATGTATTATTCCTGAAGATATAAATACAGCATCATCTTTCATAAATTGTTTTATATCTTTTGCTAGTATTTTTATTATATCCGCTATTATATTTGCTACAACTATATCTGCTTTATCCTTAACAACTTCCATTAAGTTTCCGTGAAGTGCATTAACACTACCTTCTACTTTGTTTAACTCTATATTTTCTTTTGAAACTTTTACAGCAACCTCATCTAAATCAACAGCTAATACGTCTTTAGCTCCTAATTTTGCTGCTGCTATTGCAAGTATCCCACTTCCACAACCTATATCAAAAACTTTAGATTCTGGTTTAACATACTTTTCTAATTCTCTTATACACATACTTGTAGTTTCATGTGTACCCGTTCCAAATGCCATCCCTGGATCTAACTCTATTATTAAATCAGTATCTTTAGCTTCATACTCTTCCCAAGTTGGCTTTACTACTATCTTCTCACCTATTTTAGTTGGCTTGTAGTAGTTTTTCCATTCATTTGCCCAATCTTCTTCATCTACTTGAGAAAGTTCAACTATAGCTTCTCCTACATCTATTCCGAATTCTTTAAGTCCATCTATTTTTTCTTTTATTAATTTTATATCATCAGAAACATCTCTTTCTTCTGTTATATAAGTTTTTATTATAACTCCATCATATCCGCTGTTAAATATTTCTTCTTCAACAAAATCCCAATCATATTCATGTTTCTTTTGGAATTTAAAATCTTTAGGATCTTCTATAGATACTCCACCTACGTTTTGTTCATATAATATATTTGTTATAGCTTCAACTGCTTCAGTTGTTGTTTTAATAGTTATTTCTGCCCATTTCATTTATGTACACGCTCCTTTTAAAATTCCTGTTTTTCGTAAACTTTATTATATCATATTTATTATTGTCTTTTAAAATAATCTTTTATACTTTAAAACACATTTATACTTTTATAAGTTTTAAAATAAATTCATAAAAATAAGAAAATAAACCTAAGTCTTATAGCTCTTAAGTTTATTTTCTTATTTTTATGGCTATGTAGATGAATTGTATATAACTATGGAACTTGTTGTTGCCGCATTTGTCGCTATATTCATTGCTTGGTTAATATTTGATATAATTTTATCCATTATTATACTATTAATTTCTATATCATCAATATATTTAGATAATGCAATAACTGCACTAATCATGTTTCTGTATCTTTCTCCTAAAATAAAGTTTCCATACCCTTGATGATCTTTTAAAGTATCTGATATATGTTTAATTTTTCCTATTAAGTGTTTTACATCTTTTATATCTATAAGAGCCATCACTCCTATTAGGGGATATCCAAACTCATGCATCTTACATTTATTTTTTTCTAATTCCTTTTTTATTTCTATACATCTATTAAGTGTTTCCTTGTTTTTGTTAAAAGAAAGAACATGCGATAAACTTTGAAGAGTTCTACGATTATGAAATCCATTTTTCATTAAATACTCATATGCTATTTCCATATTATTTAGTTCCTCTTCAATGTCCCTTGCGCTTATTGCAATTATACATGTTATCATGTATTCTTCTACACCTATTGAAAATGGATGGTTTTGTATCATAGATTTGTATACATATTTCATTTTTTCTATACACTCATCTATATTTATTTTATTCTTATTTTCAAATATTACATTTGATACTAATGCTAAACAATCTCCTGAGCAAAATTTATTTAATTTCAACTTTTTATGGATATTTAAAATTTCATCGAAGCTAGACTTGGGATTTGCTTGAAATGATAGTATTATTGCTGTGTTTATTGAACTTTTACCTCTAAAGTCAGAGAATATAGAGGTTTTTTCTCTTATAATTTCCATACTCTCGTTTACTAGATTTGTATTTATTTTTTTATCTTTTAGTGTATACTCAAGTGCACATCCATGTATTATTAATCCCATCCAAGATGATGCATTCACTTTTTTCAATGACTCATAGTTGTCTATCAAAAGGTCTAACCTTTTTTCCATAAATCACCTCTACACTTTTTAATTTAATTTTTAATTATTTTCTCATTATATCTCCCCATTATAATTTCATCTACATAAATTCCATTTTTTATAGCTGCGTATTTTTTTATACCTTCTTTTTTAAAACCAAAATCCTCATACATTCTTATAGCTTTATTATTATCTGGGTATACACCCAATTCAATTCTTGCTAACATAAGCCAATTATCTGCTAAATCTAGTATCTCTTCCATTAATTTTTTTCCTATTCCCATACTTTGATACTCTGCGTGTACACTTATTCCTAAACTACCACTATGTCTTAATCTCGGCGATGAATTCACGTTCAAAGATACAATTCCAACTACTTTTTTATTTTCACTTTCTTTCAATTCAGCTACGAGAATATGTGTATTTAAATCTAGGTTCTCAGTGTGCCTCTTTGTTCTATCTAACCTTTCGCTACTTATTGCTAGCATATTTTCCATAACGCCCTTCATTCGTCTTATTTCATTTATATCCTTTGAATCTTCAACTTCAACTGGTCTTATCGTTAATTCCAATCTTTTTCACCTCCTTACTGTTATAATATTAATTGTAATATACTTTATTTAATCGTGTAATAAATAAAGAGGTAATTTTTCATTACCTCTTTATTTGTTATATTATTTTTATGCTAAAGTCTATACTTTTAACCTTTATAATAGTATTTTCATTTAAAATTTTAAAGTCTATACTTTTATCTCCTTGATATACCTTTTCAGCTTTTACGCCATTGAATATAAGCTTTAAACTTTTATTTCCTTTAATGGGATGATAAAACTTAATATAAATTCATTATCATTATAGTCTATATCCAAGCTCCCATTATATTTTTCGATTGTAGATTTAATATTTTTTAATCCGTATCCATGTCTATGAAATTCTTTTTTACTCGTTTGTATTGCTTTATTTTTTTTTAATATGTCATGGGATTTATTATTAATACATTTGAATATATAGAACTCCTTTTTTTGATAACTAGATATATTTATAAACTTTTCATTTATGTTATCGTTTTCACTAGATTCAATAGCATTGTCTATAATATTAGAAAAAATTGTACATATATCAATATCATCAATAAAATTAATTTTCTCAGCATTTACTATAGATGTAAATTTTATACCTTTCCTTTCACAAGTTGAAGACTTCTCATTTAAGAGAATATCTACTACCCTATTTCCACTATTGTACGAAGTTGTTGAATTATTTATTGATTTTTCTAACTTCAATAAATAATTCAAAGCATCTTGTTGATTATTATATAAACCTTTAATGCATATAATATGATTTTTCATATCATGGTATATTCTTCGTATGTTATCCTCATTATCTTGCCTTAACTTATATTCGTAAAAATCATTTTCTAACTTTTTCTTTATAAATAAAACTTCTTTATTTCTTTTAATAGTTTGGTTAACTATAGAAATTGCTAATATTAATGATAATAAAGGTATAATGTACAGTATAAATTCTGTAAAAAATATAGTTTTTGAACTAACTTCCTTATGACGGCTATCTAATGTATAAAAATATATTCCAAATAATAATGTAAACTTAACACATATACATATTATTATTGAAGAAAAGTCAATGGATTCACTCTTAGTAATTCTACATCTAATAGATATTATAATTCTTACCAGTGTAAGAAGTATAATTCTAAGGATTATTGATGTCGTTTTAAACTTTGAATCTTTAGATAATTCACTTATAGTATCAATATTAAATAAATCTGATGTTAATATTATTGATACTATACTTATTGATATTACAACTATCCAATACCCCGAAGATTGTATAAAAGCAGTGTACTTTGATACATTATAATTTTTAACATAATAATATGAAGATAGTAATATGTATATTAAGATTCTCAAGTTATAGTAAATATGGAAAAAATTTGATAATAGGATTATTGAGGTAATTATAATGAAATCCAACTTACCTAGTTTAACTCTGTATTGATTATTAAATAATCTTGTTATAAATTCAAAAGAGTAAACTTGGTATAAAGATGATGTTATCCCTGTGGTGTTCGATAATGTATTTATAATTTCTATCATAGTTCCTATATTTAAAATAAAGTACACTCAAAATTTTTAGAATAGTACTTCACTACTCCTTTGATTTTGATTAACTCTAAAATTTACCTCCATTGTTTTTATTTAACACAAGACTTAGGATGTTTATTTTAATTTTATCTTAAACCCGTTAACTATATTAGTAGTAATAAACTCTTTTAATATATGTAATTTTGAAATAATTAAATGGATTTAGATAAATTTATTGTAAGTTTCTTTTTAAGCTCGGACATTCTATTTCTACTAACAGGTATATCCTTTCTGCAAATGCCTATCGATGTTTTGGATAGTCTATCTACTTCTTCAAGATTAATCAAATAACTATGATGGCACCTAAAAAACTTATCAGAGTTAATCATATCTTCAAGCTTTTTTAGTGTCATCTCTAATTCGTAGCTGCATTTTTTAGTATATATAGTTAAACGTTTTTTATTAATTTCTGCATAGATAATATCCGTTTTATTCAAAAAAACAACTTCTGAGTTAAATTTTAAACTTATCCTCTCTTGCCTCTTGTTGTTATCTTCAATCCAAGATCTAATATGTCTTTCCAATTCAATTTTACTTATAGGCTTTATTAAATATCTATATGCATTTACCTCATAACCTTTAAATACATATTTGGGCTCAGCTGTCGTAAATATTATCTCTACATTAGGATCATACTCTCTAATATCTTTTGAGGTATAAAAGCCATCCTTCCCTGGCATTATTATATCCATAAACAATATATCTAGTTTTAAATCAGATTTTTCTATAACTTCAATTCCTGAGGAAAAACAATGTATTTTAAAGGATATATTTTCAAGCGATTTTAAAGTAGTAATTTTATCTTTCAAATCTATTAATTGTTCTTGATTGTCTTCGCAAATTCCTATTTTTAACAACCTTATCCCCCCTTAAAATATAATATTATTTGCATATATTTTAACATATTTTAACAATAATATGAAGATTTCGACTCTTTTTTATTTATTTCAACATTTAATTTAAATCATAGTTCGAATTACATTCTCCTGAATTATTATAAACCCATAATAAATAATATTTTACAATATGTTTTTTACTAGAATAAAAATTAAGCTCCTCTAATAATCTAGGATTATTCATTTAACACTTATTGCTAAAATCCAATTATACCTATAAATAAACATCTTATTCTATAAATTATTTAAATATCTAAAAATATTGTTAAAATAATATAAGACCAAAAGTAGTTAGTATGTAATTATATTATCTATTTGCAGCACTGTATGTACGTGCATAATATGATAATAAAAAATATACATACTTGTGTATTAGTAAAAATTTTTATGATAAAGGTGTAACTCTCACTACTTATTAAAATTGATTCAAGAATATATATTAATATCGTAAATTTAATTCTAATAAGTACTGCTATAAACCTAAAAAAGATGTATTCACTTACAATGGTCGATTAAATATTTATTTTAATTATATAAAAAGGAGAGTTGTGGTAAATGAGATCTATAGGTGTAATTAATAAAAGTAAGAAAAATAATAAAAAAATAATTATAATTATTTTTCTTATCTTGACAACTGTAGTTATTTCAGTAATATTTGATATGAAAAATTTAGTTGGTAAAGCAAAAGAATTAAAAATTAAAAAGATAGACACTTCATATTTTAGTCATTTAGACGATGGCATATATGAAGGGGAGTATACTATCAATCCTGTATCTGTAAAAGTTTCGTTAGAGATTAAAGAGTCAAAAATTAGAAATATAAAAATTATAAGTCATGATAAAGGTCTTGGCGGAAAAGCTGAAAAAATTACAGCTGATGTAATAGACGCTCAATCATTAGATGTAGATGTTGTTTCTGGTGCAACAGTCAGCAGTAAATGTATATTAAAATCAATCGAAAATGCACTTATTAAATAAATTTTAGAAAAGAAAATATTTTACAAGCGTCAGCTAATTAGTGTCTAATTAACTGACGCTTGTAATTTAGTTCGATATCTTTACCTTTATTAGAAAATAGTAAGTTTTACATATAATTTACTTATAATTTTATTAATGTGAACTATTTTCTATAATTCTATAATCATTTGTGTAGATATAAAATTTTTCATTTTTACAATATCCTATTAAAGTCATGTTAGTTTTTTTTGCTATTTTTATTGACTTCTCTGTAACAGCTGATAATGATATTAATATAGGTATATTTAGTCTATTGCATTTTTTAACCATGTCTGACGATATTCTTCCACTTGTAAATAAAATTTTTCCACTAGTATTAATACCTTCTAGTAGGCTGATCCCAGCTATTTTATCTAAAGTATTGTGTCTACCTATATCTTCTGAAAAAACTAATATTTCGTTTTTGCTACATAATGCAGAGGAGTGTATTCCTCCACTTAAGTTGTATATAGATTGTATTTCTTCTCTTTTTCTTGCTATTTCAAAAATGCTTTTACCTTCTATCTCTGTTGAATCATCAAAGATCCTCAGCTTATTATTATCTAAAAATGTTATTCCATTTCCAAATCCAGAGGTTCTTGTTCTTTTGCTAGGTAAATCTTTTTTTCTATCATTCAATATTACTCTTATATCACTATAATCATTATCTATATAAATTTCTTGAATTTCATTATATTGATTAATAAACTCTTCATTGTATAAATAGCCGATTATAAATTCCTTCACTTCATTTGGTGAACAAAGCAAATTTAGTTCTATTTTGTTATTTATAGTTAGTAAAATTGAGTGCTCAGTGTTTACATATTTTTCAATCTTTCTTTTCTTGTTATTGCTAAAACATGTTAGAGAATATTCATTCATTACATTATAATTATTATTCATTTTTCTCCTCATTGATTATTGTATTTATCTTTCAAATATTTTTTCTGAGCTAACTTACTCTTTAATTCTAATAGCTTTCCAAATATATTATTGCTAAGTTTAACCCTTACCTTGTCATATAAACTAAATTTAATTACTATGTTAACAGTTTCTAGTATATTGTCAGTATCCATAAGATTATCAATATGTACACAGTTAGATTTTTCTATATATTCATCCATTCCTAATTCTAAGAATTTTTCTACTGTTGGAATTCCATTATTATTAAGACCTCTATAAAGGAAGTACTCTGGAAGCATACCTGGTTTATCTCTATCTTTTATCACAGTAGAATTAATAAGTTTTTCATCAATATCTTTATCTTTTTTGCGTGTTGGCCACTTATATTCATCAATGCCCAAACCACAATTAGTATTAAATGCATTTTGTAGTTGGTATATTCTCTCACTCGCTAGTAAAACTTCTTTATCGGTCATGTCCAATCCATAAGA
This sequence comes from Paraclostridium sp. MRS3W1, assembly GCF_032465715.1. Lineage (NCBI taxonomy): Bacteria > Bacillati > Bacillota > Clostridia > Peptostreptococcales > Peptostreptococcaceae > Paraclostridium > Paraclostridium sp. MRS3W1. Next base: position 33,446 of record NZ_JAWDJM010000080.1, read on the forward strand.
AGAATTCATTAGCTTAGAAAAATCATCATAAAGACCACAACCTACACCTGGTAGCCCCTGTATTGCAAATAAACATACGCCTAAAGCATCAACTATATTTTTATAATTTTCATGCCACCATAGAATTCTACCTTTTTTATTTGGATTATCTAATTGTTTCTTAGGTTTTCTTATCCCAAACAAATGCTTAGTTATGTAGTATCCTCCATTTTGCATTGTGAAGCAAAAGCTTTTTAAATGGTCTCCGCCCCTAGTCGAAGTCAAATACCCTAAAGACCTTAATAATCTTTTGTTAGATTGAAGCGAAGTACTTGATTTTTTAACGCAAAAGGCGTATTCTGATGCATTTAACCTTTCTGCTGCTCTGTATGCTCCATCTGCAATATAGTCCCCAATTCCTTCTCTCTTACTCATTAAAATCATAAGTCTTTCTATATCTTTTGTAACCCCGAAATTTAAATCTTCTCCGTCAAAATCCTCTATTGTTAAAATTCCTCTTTTCTTACATTCTAGTATAGTTCCAATAGAAGCTGCCATTTCTATTGTGTCTACCCCTAGATAATCAGATAATAATTTTAGGTGAATTATACTTCCCCAATCAAAAATACCTACGTATGGTCCCACACTCACAGCAGCTCCAAATTCGATCCGTTCTCCACCTTCCCCTTTATACTCACCTTCTCGAACTTCAAATTTCTTTGAACATCCTACAGGACACGAATAACATGATGTTTTTTTTACCTGATGATCTGCTTTAAATACATCAGGTTTTACCCTATCTTGTTCTGGATGCGTATCTATCATTGCGTTATTTATAGGCAAGTGTTTGCCTTTTATGTTTACTTCCATTAAAAATAACGTTCCATAAACTTTACCCATTTTTGTAGTTAATGACTCGGCACATGCTGCTTTCCATTTTTCTTTAATTTCATTAAAACCTTCATTGTCATAAGCACTCATTTTTACATTACCTTTTTCAATAACAATGGCCTTAAGCATTTTACTTCCCATAACACAGCCCATACCCATTCTTCCTGCAGCATGATTTTTAGACATTATTACATTAGCAAATTTAACTAGATTTTCACCTGCTGGTCCTATACATGCCACTTCAGAATATTTACCATGTTTTTCTGTAAGAATATCTGTCACATCATTGGTATATCTACCCCATAAATCTTTTGCTTCTCTAATATAAATATCACCATTTTTATCTATATGTATATAAACAGGTTTATCAGATTTACCCTCTATCACCAAATGATCAATACCTACTTGCCTCATTCTTACAGGAAAAGTCCCACCAATATTAGAATCTCCAAATAAATCTGTAACAGGACTTTTTGCTGTTATAACACTTCTATTCGATGCTATAATTCCAGTTCCCACTGAACAACCAACTCCAAAGATAAGAACGTTTTTGTCCGATAATGCATCATTCTCCATTGCTTCTGAGTCAAATAATAGTTTAGAGTTAATCCCTCCTCCTCCAATGTATTTTCTTCTCAATTCTTCACTTATCTTTTTAATCCTTATCTTTTTATTAGTTAGGTTAATATAAACGATAGTCTGATTCAGCATTACACGCCCTCCAAATACAATGAATTTTTTGATTTTAACTTATCAATTGATTCATAAGTATAAAAATTAGCCCCTGACGCATTGATTTTAGTTAGTTTTGATATACTTTTATATAAACTTACTTCCATAAAATCTGAATCATTATTTTCATACTGTTTTTTTATTGTGTATCCCCAATTAATAACAGAATGTAGTATTTTAAATAACTCCTCACTTATATCATTTGATTTTTTTAATTCTTTACCATCAATACATGAAGTTATAATATATTTAGGGTCACAAAGATTAAACTTATTGATAATCTTTTTTAAATTCATAGAACTTTCAAGCAAATATTGTGTATGGAAAGCATAACTAGTATTAATATTTATAATTTTTAAAGCTCCTATTTTCTCACACTCAACATTTATTAATTCAACTTTATCCTTTATACCCGAAATCACATAACTGTATTCGCTATTTAAACACCCAATTTGTACATATCCTTCACATGAATTTTGGGTTATTATTTTTTTTATCTCCTCATAGCTTAATCCTATAATACTAGACATACTATATTCATTTTCTGTAAAGTTTTTGATGTTTATCAAAAACTTTACTCCATCTTCATATGAAATAGATCCAACACATGCTGTAGCTGTAACTAATCCCATACTGTAACCAAAAACTTTATCAGGTTTAATTCCATTTCTTATTAAATAATTAAATAATAAATAATCACAAGTGTATATAGCAATCCACTCAGTTATATTTTGATTATTTTTTTTTACTTCTTTATTGTATAGATATGATAATATATCTATTCCGTACTTAACTTTTAGGAATATTCCGATTTTATCTAAGTCTTTTATAAACTTTTCATCCAAGTTTCTTATTCTACCTTTATAATCAACGCCTATTCCTCCAAATATAAAACATATATCACTTCTACTTTTTTTCATTTTAATCCCTACCTGTTTTTAATCAATCTATATTTTTTCATCAGATGTAAGAGAATTATTTAATATTGCGCCATCTCTCATTTTAATTATTCTAGTTCCATATTGTGCGGCTTCTTCAGAATGTGTGACTTGAACTATCGTTGTATTATATCTTTCATTAATTTCCTTAAATATTTCCATAATCTTAGTCCCATTTTTACTATCTAAATTTCCAATAGGCTCATCTGCAAATAGTATTTTAGGGTTATATAGTAGTGATCTAGCTATTGCAACCCTTTGTTGTTGTCCTCCGGATAACTGATTTGGTTTATTTCTTTCTTTTCCATCCATACCTATAATGCTAATCAACTCTTTATACATATTCTCATAATCAGATTCTCTTTTTTTATCTAATAAAATAGGCAGCATTATATTATCTCTAACATTCAAATTTGGGACTAGGTTATAAAACTGAAAAATAAATCCTATGTCACTTCTTCGTAACTTTGCTACTTCATTTCTTTTCATCATATTAATATTTTTGTTATTAATCTTTATAGTTCCTGAACTAGGCGTGTCTAGCCCTCCTAATAAGTATAAAAGAGTTGATTTTCCACTTCCCGATGGTCCCATTATCGAAACAAATTCGCCTTCAGTTATACTAAAATCTATATCTTTTAATACATGATAGTTTTCATTTCCTACCTTAAAAAATTTGTTTAATCCATTGACTTCAATTACTTTTTTCAATATTATCTACTTCCTTTTTATCTATTTTTTATTATTTCTACTAAATTCATGTTCTTTATTTTTATCATAGAAATTATCGTAACGATTATTCCTATTGCAAATGTCGCTATAAAACTTATCAATAAATAATAAATAGGAATATCAACAGATAAACTCATTTCTAAAAATCCATATATATGTTTTAATAGCTTTTCTACTATATATACAGCTATGCCCGATAATAAAAATGCAAACACAGTTTGTATAAAGTTCTCATATATAATCATTCTAAAACATTGAGTTGTTGTCATTCCACTAGTTAGTAATATGCATAAATCTTTTTCTCTTTGAATAAGACTTATAATAATGTTAGATACACAACTAACAAGTGCAATTACAAGCGTTAGAAAGCTTATAAATGTTAATATACTTTCTAATGGTTTAATCTCTTCTTTTTGAATCTTTATTTCATTAGACTTAGTATGTATTTTAATTTTTAAATCATTAGATATAGACTTTAGAGATTTTTCTACCTTATTAACATCATTAGTCCTTATGTAAAACTTGTCCTGAGTAGAATTTTTGAAAATACGCTTTATATAATCTCTATTCACTATATTATAGTTTCCGTTTGCAAACATTTTCGAATCTACTATTGATAAAACCTCAAACTCCAAAGTCTTATCATTAATAGTTAGTTTTATGTTGTCAGATTTACTTATATTGTTTGCCTTGGCAAACTGTTTAGATATAATTATTCCATTTTCTACATCTCCTAGATTTTTCAATTCAGATTCTTTGTTTTCATATGCCATATAAGAATCAAAATCAATATATTCATTACTATCTACTCCAACTAAATTAAGTTTACTATGCTTATCTCCCTTTAACACTCCAGTCATATTGCTTATTGTATATTTTTTTTCAATTTCACTTATTTCTTCAACTTTCTTCTCTAATTCTTTTTTATATAAAGCTTGAACATCTACTGTTAAATCATAATTCATTTTTTCATAAGAACCGCTAATTTCATTTTTTATAGAATCTTTTAAGCTAAAAAACATTATTATAGTAATAGTAGAAATAACAAATAAAATAGTTACAGACTTTATATATATTGAGTTTTTTATATTATTAAGTGCTAGATAAATATCTATATTGATTTTTTTAATTATTATCAATAATATATTGCTTAATATATCAATTATAAAATTTGTTAATAGCAACACTGAGAAAAATAGCAATATAATCTCTAAAACAGCTCCTTTGTAAGCAATATAAGGATTAATTATATAAATAACTAAAGTTGCTACAAGCGCTAATATCCCTATAATAAGCGTTTTTATACTTTTATTTGCTTTTTTATTGTCAATATTTAAAATTATATTCTTAACTTCTATCTTTCTTAACTTTATTAGAGGGAGAGATGCAGTTACACAGGACAATAGTATTGCAAATATAATCCCTAATATAAAATACGAATTATCTATATTAGCATTTATTTCATTAAAAGGTACAGGATTTGCTAAGTAAGCAAGGACCTTAGTAATTACTACCCCTAAACCTAAACCTATAAATCCACCAATTATTCCGTATATAGCCCCCTCTAAAAGAATAAGAAAGGAAATATTTCTAAATTTCGCTCCTATACTTAATAGTGTTCCCATTGCTTTTAATCTATCTGTTATTATTAGCTTGAAAGTACAATAGATAATATATGTAGACATGACAAGTATAATTAAGAACATAATATATAAAGTTATGTTAAGGGAATTTATCTGCTCATCTATTAGCTGAGGATCTATAGTCTTTGATATATCAAGATTTTTTACATCTGAATTATTATAAAAATTAGAAATAAAATCGTCGACTTCATCTCTATCAACATTCAGCAATATAGCTGAGTATTGATTATTTTTAATTTTTAGTTTTTCTATTAAATCATCTTCAACTGTTACTAAAGATATAGTAGAATTATCAGCATTCTTTAATATCCCTTTATCCTCACAAATTCCTAGAATTTTGTATTTTTCGATTGTATTGTTGATTTCTATATCTAAATATTGACCTAATTTTTTTTCAAGTAATTTTGCTGAATTTTCTGATATATACACACCTTTAGATTCTTTTATCTCTTTAGATCCTTCTATAATTTTCAATGTATTTAATTTTTTTATATCGTTCTTATCAAAGTAGTAATATACAACATCAATGTCCTTACTTTCTCCTTTTAATGCAATATATTTACAACTATCATTAAATTCATATGAATCTAATACTTTTGAATCAAATAAAGGCTCTCTTGATAAATTTTTTTGCTGAATGGAAATATTATAATCTCCATATATTCCTCTTAATTGCTCCGTCATTACATTCTCAACTGTAGAGTTTGTACTCAGAGATGCTATAAATAGCGCTGTAATTAAAGATATAGTGGTTAGTAATAAACCAAGTCTACCTTTTTTTTCTAGAGCAACTGAAAATACATATTTTAAATAAATTTTCATACTTAACCACTTTCTTAGGCTACTACAACCTTATTTTTTAATTGTTGTAAAACTAGCATAAGCAACTAATATTAGAATAAAAATAACTCCAATTATTTTTGATATTCTTATAGCCTTATCTAGCCATCTATTAAATTCTGAAAATATCATTATGACCTTATCACCTATCTTTCTATTAAAGAATGTAAATAAAAAGCTTCAGCAAGGTCTGTATTAGACTCACATCCTCTATATTTCATATGAGTCTTTATAGTATCTAAATTTCTTGTTTGTGCGTTAACTTCAGTCTCATACATTGACATCGATTTGAGTTTAAATTCTGCTTGGCTTGTAATATCAACATAGTAATTAGGCTTAAAGTCCGTTGTTGATCCAAAGATTTCATATAACAGAACTTTATTAAGAAACGGAGACTTTGATGCTCTACACCAAATAATTGTTGATTCATAAACTATTCTATGATCACTGTTTATATCTGTAGGATAATGACAATACAGTATATCTGGCTTTATACTATAAAAAATCTTTTGAATTGCTTTAACAACTTCTAGTCTAGGAATTTTATCTAATTGAATAAGTGGTAAATCCGCAAAAAATATTTCTTCAAACCCCATATATTTAGAAACATTAACAGCATGTCCTTTCCTAATATCAAGAATTTCTTTTTTCCATGCATCAGATTCTCCTGAACTAATATATAAAACATATACCTTATCTCCATTTTCAATATGCTTCTTTAAAGTCCCACCACAACCTAATATTTCATCATCCATATGTGATGCTATAACTAAAATTTTCGATTTATTATCCATGCTCGCATCTCCTTCTTACAATCTCCATTGTAAACTTAAATTTTTTTAACATTAACTCATAAAATCTAATATTTATTAATATCAAACTTATATACAAATCTATATGAAGATTATATTTACATTGCAAATAAAATAACAAAATGGAATTCATAAAAGCTTTATATTTTTACTAAATTCATCCCTAATTTAAATGCTTCTATGTTTATGTCAACAAACTCTTTTTTTACATTTTCACTTATAATTTGATTCCAATTTATATGTTCAAGGTTCATAGATTTAACTAAGCTTCCAAGTAAAATTATGTTCATTGTTTTTGGATTTCCAAGTTCAATAGCACTCTTTGATGCATTTATCAATTTAGCTCCTACTCTAA
>NZ_JAWDJM010000081.1:0-4382 GCF_032465715.1 Paraclostridium sp. MRS3W1
GTATAATATTGGTTAAAAAATTATAGAAAGAGGTAATATTCCTGATTTTGTGATATACTGGTAATATGGTAGAACTTTCAAAACTGTAAAATATTCAATCAGAGTTGTTTCTATTCACAAGCCAATTAGGGGGGCTACTGGGAACAGAAACTGAAGATTAATTTAAGTGGAGAGTAGTTCGCAGATAAAAAAATATTTAAAGAAAAAAGGGGGATTTAACTTGGCTAAAATTGTAATTAAACGTGAAATTTTAGAAATGATGCTTTATATTTGGGATTCAGTACATCAAAAGGAAAAGATAGCAGATTCGTTTTTTATAGGACTAGCGGATGAAACTGATATGAAATATTTATATGATGAAGACTTTACAAAGGAATCTGTAAGAAAGGTACTTTCTGCAATTTCAAACAGAGAGCTTCTGAATAAACCAACAAAAAAAGAAAGTAGATACTGGAATAAACATATGTGGATGCTTGAAGATTTGGAATTTACAAATATGATGATAGCACCAGTAAAGCAACTTAATTTAGACTATATGCAAGATAAATTAAGTAAGGAAGAATATGAGGTAATATTTATTCCAGGGCATATAGATGAATATTATATAGATGAAAATAAATTAATAATCAATTTCTTTAATATTACAGTAGATTTATTTGGTGAAGGCCCAGTAACAATAGCAGGAAAACCATTTAATGAATATATAGAAGAAAAGCTTCTTAGTATGTAATTGGAGCGATAAACATTTAAAATAAAAACACTCAATTTATATTATATAGATTGAGTGTTTTTATGTTTAAAAATTTTTAAAACTATCCATTTATTATTTCGCCGCCGTTTATATGTATAGTTTGACCGGTTATAAAAGATGCTTCTTCACTTGCCAAAAATACATAAGCACCTGAACACTCTATTGGTTGACCTGCTCTTTTCATCGGATTATTACTACCGAATTTTGCAACTTCTTGTTCAGAGAAGCTTGAAGGTATTAATGGAGTCCATATAGGTCCTGGAGCTACGGCATTAACTCTTATTCCTTTTGTTGCTAATTGCATAGATAAAGATCTAGTAAATGTTGTTAATGCTCCTTTAGTCATAGAGTAGTCTAATAGTGTTTCATGTCCATGATATGCAACTACAGATGTTGTATTTATTATACTATCACCACATTGTAAGTGAGGTAGTACAGCTTTTGTTAGATAAAATGCTCCATAAACATTAGTTTTAAAAGTTTTATCAAATTGTTCATCATCTATATCAGTTAAGTTTTGTTGTGTGTATTGTACTGCTGAATTATTTATTAATATATTTATTTTTTTATATTCTTTTAAAGTAGTATCTACAGCCTCTTTACAAAACTTACTTTCTTTTATGTCACCTTTAATTAAAAGACATTTTCGACCTTCGTCTTCAACCTTTTTCTTTGTGACCATAGCATCATCATCTTCGTTATAGTATATTATGCTTATATCGCATCCTGATTTTGCAAAAGCAATAGAAACTGCTCTTCCTATTCCGCTATCTCCACCGCTAATGATAGCCACTTTATCTTTTAATTTATCGTTTTGTTTATTATATAATGGACTGTCATATATAGGACTTGGTGACATCTTATACTCAAGTCCTGGTTGACAATCTTGATGTTGCTTTGGAAATGAAGTTGGAAAAACCATAATCTTATTCTCCTTTTAAAATTTAGTATACGACTATGATTTCCATGTGAGTATAAATTATTCCTACTTAGTTATTAGTACTTTAATTAATCGGATATATGAAGAATTTATTTAATATGATCGATATTTATAAAAGCTTCAAGAGATTCATTTATATCATCTTTGCACTCATAAAAAGCTCCATGACCTCCATCGGTCAAAGAAACTAGAGTAGCATTTTCTATAGTATCCCTCATATATTCAGCAAAAGAATATGGACACACGGTATCGTGTACACCATGCAATATTAGAGTAGGTACTTTTATCTTAGATAAATCATTAAATAGTTCTTCATCTCTAAGTGCATACAGTGAATTTACACTAGACCACCCAGCAGCTTCTAAACACATGTCAAAGAACCAATCCAATATTCCTTGACTAGTGAATTTATAGAAAAATGACTCAGATGTAGTTCTTATTGCCTGAGGCCTATCATTTTTAAAGTTATCTATAATATTATTTACTTGATCTACAGTATATCCATAAGGCCAACTAATAGATTTGGTCCATCTAGGAACGGCAGCACTAAGCAAGCAGAGCTTAGAAACTCCGTACCCATTAAATTTAGCCATATATCGTGAACATATTGCACCACCCATAGAATGACCCATTAAAGTGATGTCTTCTAGTTTGAGCGCTTCAATTATATGTCTTATATCCTTAGCCATTCTATCATAATCATAACCTGATGAAGGTTTATCAGATTTTCCATAACCTCTAAGGTCTATAGCTATACATCTATAACCTTTTCGTGCAAAGTTTTCAATTATATATTCATACATACGGTGGTTCAAAGGCCAACCGTGAACAAATAATATTGCTTTTTCTGAATCCTTATTTATATCCTCAACAAATAACCTTACATTTTTTTCGACTTTAATAAAATATTTCATAATATACCTCCCGTAGATGTTGTCCTTATATATTATGGGAGTTTGTATATATTTGTTAATGAATTAAAAAAAGCACTCATTTAGAGTGCTTTTTATTATATAAACCTATGCGGTAGGATTTTTCTTTTTCTTTTTACTACTAATTCCACCGTTTATACGGATATAATCGTTATGAACAGACTTAACAACTCCAGTAAGAGCCAATAGACCAATTAAGTTAGGGATAACCATCAATCCATTAAACATATCTGACATTGTCCATACTATTGACACTTCACCTAATGTACCAAGGAAAACACAAATAGCTACAAGTACTACGTATATCTTAACAGCTTTTGTACCGAATAAATATTTTATATTAGCTTCCCCGAAGAAGTACCATCCAATTATAGTAGAGAATGCAAAGAAGAACATACAAATAGCTATAAATATATCTCCAAACTTACCAAACACTGATGAGAATCCCGCTTGAGTAAGAGCAGTTCCTATAAGAGATCCATCTGGAGTAACTGAACGTGTTGTAATTATAACTAAAGCAGTTAAATTTAATATAACAAAAGTATCTATAAATACTCCCATCATAGCAACAAATCCTTGTTCTGAAGGGTAGTCAACTTTTGCAACTGCATGAGCGTGAGGAGTAGAACCCATACCAGCTTCATTAGAGAATAATCCACGAGCTACACCTTTACTCATAGCTTTTTGAATAGTAGCTCCTACGACACCACCTGCTATTGCTTGAGGGGCAAAAGCTCCTACAAATATTTCTTCAAAAGCTAAAGGAATGTTTTTGAAATTAACTAATATTACAATTAACGCACCTATAATATAAAATAATGCCATAATTGGAACTATTGTTTCTGTAACTTTTGCTATTCTAGTTATTCCGCCAGAGAATATTAAAACAGACAGTATTGCTAAAATTATACCTATAACAGCCGGACTTATACCAAATGCTGTATCAAAAGCATCTGCTATAGAGTTAGATTGAACTGCATTTCCCATAAATCCTAATGCTAATATGATAAATACAGCAAAAAAGCTAGCTAAAACTTTACCAAATTTACCTTTAAATGCGGCTTCTATATAGTAAACAGGACCACCTGTTACTGTACCATCTGCACCTATTCTTTTGTATTTTTGAGCCATTGTTGCTTCGGCATAAATTGTTGCCATACCGAAAAATGCACTGACCCACATCCAAAATATTGCACCAGGGCCTCCAACAGCTATTGCAGTAGCGGCACCTGCTAAGTTACCTGTACCTACTTGAGCAGCTATTGCAGTTGCTAAAGATTGAAATTGAGACATTCCATCTTTATCAGCTTTTTCACCCCTTTTAAATAAGCCACCAAAAGTTCTTCTAAAACCTTCTCCAAAACCTCTAATTTGGATGAACTTTAATTGGAATGTGTACCATACACCTGTTCCGACAAGCAAGAATAGCAAAATATTCTTATCCCACAAAACACCATTTACAGATTCTACGATTTTTGTTAGTAACTCCAATATAACACAACCCCTTTGCTATTTTATTTTGCATACTATTTTAAGCGAAAAGTACGCACAATATATATCAAAGAATTTTTCAATATGTAGTTATGAATCAAAAAATAGAAAAACTCTGTGATAACACAATAATTTAAAGTAATATGTGTTTTAAAATATAAGTTTTTATAATGTAAGTATTAAAAATTTAAGGATTTAGTCTAAAGATTAAATTTGAAATGATATTGAAAAAATTTAAATATAAAAAGGTATTTCAATTATATTGTAT
>NZ_JAWDJM010000082.1:0-4553 GCF_032465715.1 Paraclostridium sp. MRS3W1
GTGTTATAAGCAAGATTATAGTAATGCATTTAAATTACTTGAAAAATTAAATAAAGAAGATTTTAGTTGTATTTTAAACTCTAATTTATTAGAAAAGTTTAAAAATGAATATTTTTACTCCAGAGAACTTGAAAATAAAGTTAAAAAAAGGATGCAAATTAATAAAGATATAAAGGAATATTTAAAATATAATGATTTAAATAATGCTGAAAATTTGTTGAATATATATAATGATAATTTTGAAGTTGATATTGAGTATAATCTGAATAAGTTTGAAATTTTAAAAGAATCAAAAGACATAAAAAGTGCAGAAGAGGTAATGGAAGATTGTTTAAATAAGCAATTGTTAAATGCAGAAGTGTTTTATAACATAGGTTGGATTTATGAAAATAAAAATGATTGTGAAAATGCTTTGAAATTTTATAAAAAAGCTATAAATATATGTTTTGATAAAGCGCAGCTTGAAGTAATCAAGACTAGGATAGAGTATATTCAAGGATATGAATATTATGAGCAAAATACTAATAAAGCAAAAGTATCAATAGTTATAACAAGTTACAATCAAAAACTATATTTAAAAGAAGCTATAGAAAGTTTTCTTAAGCAAGACTATGAAAATTTAGAAATTATTGTTTCTGATGACTGTTCAATTGATGGAACAGATGAAATGATGCAATTATATAAAAATGAAAGTAGAGTTAGGTATATAAGACATGAAAATAATTTGGGGGCAGGTATAAACTCACTTCATAGTTTTTATAATTATGTTGATGGTAAATATGTAATGATATTTAATCATGATGATTTTATAATATCAAAAGACTATATATCAAAAGCAGTTAAACTTTTAGAGAAAAATGAAAATCTATCTATGGTTTTTGCTAATGTAAAGCTAATGTATGAAGGTAAAATAATAAATAAAACTAATGTTAACATAGATACAATAAACAACGGGCATGAATACTTTATGAATTATGGCAGTACAGCACCACATATTACAGGAATTCTTACAACTGTATTTAGAAGAAAATATGCTGTTGAAATGGGTATTTTAACTGAAAATACAAAATCAAAAGATTTATTTATACATCTTAAAATGATGTTAAGAGGAGATGTTGGATTTATAAAAGAAGAAGTTGCAGTTTATAGAATACACCAACAAAGTATTTCTTATAATATGCCAAATGAATATGACTTTTATACTATAGAAGAATTAGAAAAATTAAAAAATACTGCAAATGAATATATAAAAGATAAAAATATTGATTTAAATTTATGGTTGTTTAATTCAATAACTGCATACATATCATGGAGGCTAAGTATGTGTAGTAATAAAAAACATAAGGAAGAAATAATTGAATTTTTAAAGTTGAATTATTTTATTGTATATAAAAAGTTGTTAACTGAACAAAAAGAGGTAATTTATGAGTAAATATAGAACTGGGGTTTTAATATTCTCTGGATATAATCAAAGAGCTATAATTTCATTTTGTAGAGTTTGTGAAAAGTATAAAATTCCAATGTTTATTGTTAGCTCTAAAAATGACATGATAGAAAATACAATTTACAAAAAATATGTTATATATAAAAGAAAAAATAGTAATTTGAACTTAAATTTAATAGAAAAAATAAGTAAAGTATTGAAGAAGAATACAGAGATAAAAAAATTTATAATTCTTCCAAGTTCTGAGTATTTAAACAGATTTTTTTTGGAGAGTAGGATTTATTTATATGAGCTAGGTATGTATCTTCCGCTTGTAGATGAAGATTTATATATAAAAATATCTGATAAATATTCATTTGGGAAAATTTGTAGCAATTATAACATAAAAACTCCCCAAAATATTGGTGTTGATAACATTGATAAATTTCCTATAGTTATAAAACCTAAGAATTATATAAGTCAAAGTGGTAATATTTTTTCACCTATAATAATAAAAACTCGTGAAGAATTTGAGGAAAATTTGAAGATACTTAATGAAGATGAATTTTATATACAAGAATATGTAGATGGAGAATCATACTATTTATTATATTATTTTAACAAGGATGGAGGGTATATATCTTTTTCACAAAAAAATATACTTCAACAAGACTTAGGAAAATCAATAATATCTGCAGAGGTATCTGAAATTCATGAAGAAAAAATTAGTAGAGATTTCATATATTTATTTAAAGATATTAAATATGAAGGCTTAATAATGGTTGAAATTAAAAAATATAAGAACGAGTATTATATGATCGAAGCTAATCCTAGATTATGGGGACCGTCGCAACTATTTGTAGATGCTAATATTCCTATATTTGAAAATTTTTTAATTGATGTAGGTTTTAATATTGATTTTAAAAAAGAACCAATAGATTATGAAGTTAAGTATTTTTGGTATGGAGGGGTAAAACAGATTGAAAGAGAAAATAGAAGTCTAGTATATCATTGTAAAATTGATTTACATGATATAGAAACTATGAACTCTTATATGAATTACGATATATACAAAAGATATGACACTATAAATATTTACAATTATGAAGTTGAAGGAAGGTTAAAAGATGGATATTAGAGAATTAGAAAAACTATATGAAGATGGATCAAAGCATAGTATTTATCAAAACTTACCAGATTTTGTATCTAAACATATAGATTATAAAGTAGAGATAAATGAAGAGTGGAGAGGTGATAGAACGAGATTAGAGTATGTAAAAAAATTCATATCAGAAGTTGAATTTAAAACACTAGGAGATATAGGTGCAAATACGGGATATTTTTCATTGTCGCTAGCTAATGAATATAAAAATAAGAAAGTTTTGGCATATGAGATAAATAGGAATCACTGTGATTTAATGAAAGTAATAAAAGAAAACTTTAATATGGAGAACATAGAAGTTATAGAAGAAGGTGTAGATTTATCAAAAATAAAAGATATAGATTATAGAGATATTTATATATTTTTTAATGTTATACATCATGCAGGTGTTGATTTCGATAAGGATTTAAATATAACTACAGAAAACTTTATGGTATATACAGAAAACTTTTTGAAATTATTAAAAAACAAATGTAAGTATTTAGTTTTTCAAATGGGGTATAACCATGGAGGTAATAAATTAACTCCTATAGTAAGTCCTGAAGAAGTGTATGAAATGTTAAAATATCAAATAAGATTGTTTGAAAATAGTGGGTGGAATATAGTAGACATTGCATATGCTGAAAATAAAAATAAAAAGTATATATCTATAAAAAATAAAGAATATGATGTAGAAAATGAAGTTTATAAAAAAGTTATAGATAAATATTTAGATCAATATTCGATATATAAAAATAGTGAATTTTATAAACGACCTATTATTATATTAGAAAATACTGAGAGGTAGTTTATGATAACAGTAACAAAAACATATTTGCCGGATATTGAAAAATATAAACAGTATATAGATGAAATTTACCAGTCAGGTTGGCTTACTAATAATGGTAAAATGGTAAGGGAATTGGAAGTTAGATTAAAGGAATACCTGGGAGTGAAAAATATTGTACTTGTAGCAAATGGAACTATGGCATTAAATCTTGCATACAAGTTACTTGGATTAAAAGGTGAAATAATAACTACTCCATTTTCATTTGTGGCAACAACTAGTTCTATGGTATGGGATAATTTGAAGCCTGTGTTTGTAGACATTGATGAAAATAGTTTTAATATAGATACATCGAAAATAGAAGAGAAAATCAATAAAAAAACCTCTGCAATAGTACCTGTACATGTATTTGGGAATGCGTGTAATATTGATGAGATAGAACATATAGCAAAAAAAAATAAATTGAAAGTTATATATGATGCATCTCATTGTTTTGGAGTGGAATATAAAAATAAAAATATATTAAATTACGGGGACATTTCGACTATAAGTTTTCATAGCACTAAGCTATTCCATACGATAGAAGGAGGGGCTATAGTTATAAATGATGATGATTTGTACAAAAAAGCAAAACAACTTATCAATTTTGGCTTTGATGGCAGAGGAAAAATAGAAGGTCTTGGAGTCAACTATAAAATGAACGAATTTCAAGCTGCTATGGGACTTTGTATGTTGCCAGAAATAAAAAATATTGTAAAAAAAAGAAGAGAAATATATGAGTATTATATGAAAGAATTAAAAAATATAAATTATTTAGAATTTCAAAATCAAAATATATTATCAAGTGAAAATTATTCTTATTTACCTGTTGTATTTCGGGATGAACAAACTTTAAAAAAGTGTGTAGACAAGATGAATTATAATGAAATATTTCCTAGAAGATATTTTTATCCTTCTTTGAATAAATTAGATTATATAAAATGCCAAGAAAAATTTACTAAATCGGAGAGTATATCTGAAAGAATTTTATGTTTACCTTTGTACGAAAGCTTAGATAAAAAAGATATAGACAAAATTATACAAATATTGAAAAGTTGCTAACTTAAGACTAAAAATATTTATACATAGCATTATCAGTTTTAATATTAAATGTAATTTGGAGAATTATAACAAATAAATTAAAGAGATATGAACTTAAAAAG
>NZ_JAWDJM010000083.1:0-1846 GCF_032465715.1 Paraclostridium sp. MRS3W1
GGCTTTAAGCCTCTTTTATTTTTGTTTTTAAAAATAAATTTGTCAAAATTAAAAAGATAGTATTGAATTTGTGTTAATTATACAAAATAGTAAAGTGATATTTTTAATTTGCTAAATTGAAAAATAAAATTAGATAAAAAAGAAGGAATTGAATAAAAAAAGTCGAATTATGTATAATGAATATTTGACAAATTTCTAATATGTTGTAAAATAGTAATGTTAAAAAAATTACACCAGAAGGTGATAATATGAATGATATAAAAGATATAATAGAAGAAATTAAATCCAGATCTGATATAGTAAAGGTAATATCAGACTACATTAAAGTACAGCAATCGGGAATAAACTACAAAGGATTATGCCCATTTCATGGGGAAAAAACACCTTCATTTTATATAAATACATCAAAGCAAATATATAAATGTTTTGGATGTGGAGAAGGTGGAGATGTAATAAACTTCGTTATGAAGATAGAAAATCTTGAATTTATGGATGCGGTCAAATTGTTAGCCAAAGATTGTGGAATAGAAATAAACACAAACATGGATGAGCAATCCAAAATTAGGATGGAAAAGGTTAAGAAGATTCAAGACATAAATACAGAAGCTGCCAGATATTATTTTTCAAATTTAATTAAAGAGAAAAATTATGGGTATGAATATTTAAGAAGAAGAGGTCTTGATGACAAAATCATAAAGAAGTTTGGTTTAGGATATGCACCTAAGGCATGGACTAATCTTATGGAATACTTAATTAGTAAAGGCTATGATAAAGAAACACTTGTTGAATGCGGTCTCGTTACATATAAAAAAGATGGAAACAAATATTATGACAGGTTCATAAACAGAGTTATATTTCCAATATTTGACTATAGAGGAAATGTTATAGGGTTTGGAGGAAGAGTTCTAGATGATTCACTTCCTAAATATTTAAACTCACCAGATACACTAGCATTTAATAAAAAGTATAATTTATATGGTCTTAACTTTGCTAGAAAAAATATAACTGATAGAACTGTAATTCTAGTAGAAGGATATATGGACTTGATTTCATTGTATCAATATGGAATAAGAAATGTGTGTGCTACACTTGGAACAGCCCTTACGATAGATCAAGGGAATTTATTAAAAAGATATGTAGATACAGTTGTAATTTCTTATGACTCAGATGATGCAGGGGTTAAGGCCACGCTAAGAGCTATAGATATATTAACTAGCGTAGGTATAAATGTTAAAGTTTTAAATTTAAAAGATGTAAAAGACCCAGATGAGTTTATAAGAAAATATGGTCTTGAAGGATACCAAAAATCCATAGCAGATGCTGTTCACTATATTAGATATAAAATAGTTAAATGTAAAGAAAACTATGATTTATCTAAAGATGAACAAAGATTAAAGTTTACTAAAGAGTCTACAAAGATAATAAAAGGTTTAAAAAGCCCAGTTGATATAGATTACTATATAAACTTTTTAAGCTCAGAAAGTAAAATAGGTGTAGAATCCTTAAAAAAAGAAGTCTATGGAAAGAGTTATAAATCTAATTATAATCCAAAGCTTAAAAATGATAGACATGTTCAAATAGATAAAAATGCATATAAAAGACCGACTATAATAAATAATGGAAATGAAATTATAGAAAAAACATTAATTAGATTGCTTTTAGAAGAAAAAGAAATAAGAAGATTATTAATTTTAAAATTAGATGAAAATGATTTTACATTAAATGAAAATAAAGAAATTTTAAAATTTATAATTAAAAATGAAGAAATGGATAAAATAACTATTGACAAATTAAAAAGTTTAAACTTATCCGAAGATTATCTTTTGAATTTGTATAGTATGAACCA
>NZ_JAWDJM010000084.1:0-21249 GCF_032465715.1 Paraclostridium sp. MRS3W1
GTAAAAGGATATTACTCTTGTTTAATGACTATTATTTTTAGAGATTTTTTCATAAAATATTTTATTTAGTAGGAAATCTAAAATATTTGTAGAATATCCATATAAATAGGCTTTTGATCAAATGATCCAATCTAAAGCTTAAAGTGAAACGAATTTTTACAGGAGGCTATTTTTATGGATTTAAAAATAAGTGATTTACCTCCACAATTTGAAAGTATAGCTATGAAGGTTGGGATGGATATAACCAAGATGCTATTTAAAGAATTTGGAGGAACATCTGTGTACTTTCCTACTGAAAAAATGATATATAAAGATGCTCGTGATAGAGAGATTATAGAAAAGTTTAATGGATTTAATGTAAAAGAGTTGGCTAGTAATTACAATATGTCTGAGAGTTACGTTAGAGCTATTATTCGAAAAGATAAATAATCAACAGGTATACAATATTAGAATAATCCTAGATATATCCTAATAATTGAATTAGAGATATAGTTATTGAGACTATTGTATATATACACTAGTAGTAAACATAATAATTATAATCAAAACTTTAAGGCAATAAAAAAGATTAAATTTAGTCTTTTTTATTGCCTTTTTAGATAAGTAACATAAATTAACATTATTTTCAAAGTATTAGAATAAATTTGAGTTCCATAGACTAAAATGTAAATTTATGTTATTATTTGGAATAAAATGGTAAATAGGTCAATAAAAGCCTGGAGCATAATAAGTTTGGAGACTTACTCTTGACTTTTTTAATGGGTTAAGATGTATTGTAGAAGAAGTTAATTACCAAGAGTCTTTATTTGTAATCTCAATCACTATGTTTAAACCAGTAGGAAAAATATATAATATATGATAATTTAATGGTTTATTTTAAGATATGGATTGCAATAAAGTAGTACTAGGTAAAGGTAAAGCTTTATATTTAATATAGGGAATTATGTTATGAATAGGAAAAGGAATTCAGCTCTATGGGAGAATAAAAATTTTTCTATATAAGTTATTACTTGTTAATTGGATTTTTTAAGATATCATAGAATTTTCTTATAACTATTTAGTGCATTTATTGTTCTCACTTGATTATACTAAATTAGCGGGGAAATTCTTTGAAATATATGCAAATTAAACTTCGAATTTTAACACATTCCGAGTTTTGCAATTTATTAAGGTAATTTAAACAAAATAAGGGGGCTATGTTGTGACAACTTTTGCTTTATTTTTTATTTTTTTATTTTTTATTTTCTGTATGAAAAATGAAAACTTAATACTTCAATATGAACAACTAGATTCTGATTATTAATTCATGGGTAGTATCCGGAAAGTGCATGTTAAGGAATTTTTACTAATGTTTCCAATGGTTTGAGTGATTTCATATAAAATAATAAAAGTTCTATAAATTATATTTATTTGAATCAACTTGTTGAAAACGATATTCTGATTTTATTCAACATATGAAATGTGCATTTCCCAGACACTACCCCCTAGCCGTCAACCTAATGGATAATAGCTATAATAAAAATTAAAAAGAGAGGTAAAATCTCTAATTAGGGATCAACCTCTCTTTATTATCAAAGTAATTAAATATATATTATTTTAGATTGATATTAAAATCCGCGCCAAATTTCTTCCAAGAATCATTAGAAGAATCTGATATATATAAAGAAAGATTTAATTTACTAGCATCTTTTTTTATATCTCCAGATGAATTATCTAATTTAAATATACCTTTTCCATTGTTAGCATAATTTGAATAAAACTCAACTTTATTTCCTAAATTATCAACTCCAACAAGTTTCATCATACAATCTGTTCCACTCTTAGGCTCCTCAAATTCTATTTTGGTTCCTAAGCTATTACTAATGTATTTTTTTAGCTTAATTGTTTTTCCATCGTCTAATTTAAACTTTTTATTTAAATTTACACTTAATGTGTCTTTAACTAAAGTATCAGCATTAGTAGTGAAATTAAAATTCCAATCACCTTGTATTTTCTCCACTTTGATCTCATTTAGTATGTGTATACCTGAATACTCAACTCGTATATTAACTTCTTCACTTAACTCTTTATCTAGAAAATAAGTATTAACATTATTCTCTGTATAGTCATCAACATTCTCTGAACTTCCGTTTGAATCTGAATTAATACGTGTTCCATTTATATAGACTGATTCTAATATTTGTGGATATCCATGAAAAACTCCATTTTCAGATTTGACAGTAGAAGATATAGTCAGTTCATTTTTATCTAAAATAACTTCATTTAAAGTTATTGTATATCCATTGTTTGTTATTGGTTTATTTATTGTTGTCTTGTACTCACTCAAGTCTGTATCTAATCCAAAGTAACTGGCTATACTCCAAAAAGCTTGCTTCATTTGAGCTGAAACTTCACCATTTAAAAATAGGGTGCTACTTATAATGGCTAAAGATAATGAACACGTAATAATAATAGTCTTAGTTCTTTTTTTTCTTTTAATCTTAATTGCACTATTAAGACCCTCTTTAATAGCATGATCTACATTTGAAGAAACCTCTATGTTTTCAAAATAATTATTACTCATATTAACAGTCCTCCTTCAATATTGTTTTTATGCAGATTTTAGCTCTTCTAAGATGTGTTTTCACTGTATTTGGAGATAATTCCATTACTTCTGAGATATTATCTATTGTCATATCATCAAAATACTTTAGCATAATTACGGTTTTGTATTCTGGTTTTAATAAATCAATAGCATTTTGTAAATCGACCTTTTCTTCAACTGATAAAGTTACATCTTGATCAGGAATAGAATCATCGAGATCTATATAGTTGATTTTATTTTGCTTATGGTATTCGTTTAACGCTATATTCACAAGAATTTTTGAAATCCACAGTTTAAATGAAGAGTGTTTCTTTAATTTTTTTATATTTAACCAGGCCTTATATGAGCATTCTTGAATTAAATCAAGGGAATCACATTCATTTTTAGTATAGCTGTAGGCTATTTTATATAGGTATCCTTTATATTTTAATAATAATAGTTCAAAGCAATAAGAATCCCCTTTTATAGCTTTCTTTATTAATGCTTCTTCGGATAAGCATTCTTTTTTTACCGAATTTGAAAATACATTTATTTTACTCACACTGTTCCCCCTAATTTTTTATATACAATTATATAGACACTATTTATGTGTGAAAAGTTTCATTTTTATAGAAAATTATTAAATTGTAGTTAAATGATATCTAATAATAAATTATTTGTAATAACAATTCAAGAATATAAAAACATAATTTTAATCTTGAAAGTATTGAAGTCACTTAAAATAAGTGTTTACCATCTACTGTATTAAAAAATAGGTATATCGAAAAACGGCTCTTTATAAACATATTGTTGTGTCCAAGAAGGGGGGGATTATTTTAAGTAGTTTTTTTATAGAATGATATTTTATGGATTTAATGTAAAAGAGTTAGCTAGTAAGTACAATATGTCTGAAAGTTATATTAGATCTATTATCCGTAATAGTAGATAGTTATAATATATTGTATAAACACCAGTGCTATACTGTAAATAGATAGTAATCGTTATATTTAGCAAGATAATATATACATAATTTGTTATTTAGGAGGATTCGATAATGGTCAATTACGACACACTTGAAAATGTAAGTATTGAAAAACTACATACTACATTCAATGAGGCTTTTTCAGATTATGAAGTAAAAATAGATATGCCTATTTTAAAGCTTAAGCAAAGGCTTCAGCGAACAGGTTATGTTACACAAGCCTCAATGGGTGCATCTGATAACGATGTACTAGTTGGTTTCCTATTAAATTCAATTAGAGAATGGGATGGTAAGCTAACTGCTTATGATACTGGAACTGGTGTTGTAAAGGAATATAGAAATAAGGGTATAACAAGTGCTATGTTTTTAAATGTACTGAAAAACCTTAAAGAAATGGAAGTTAAACAATATTTGCTTGAAGTGATTCAATCTAACACATCTGCAGTTCATTTGTATAAAAAACAAGGATTTGAGGTATCAAGAGAGTTTGAATGTTTTAATTTAGAGAAAAAACTATTTACTTGTACACCTATACATCAAGTCAAACACATTGATGATATTACAGAAATCGATTGGGTTAGATTAATGAGTTTTTGGGATTTTAAACCATCATGGCAAAATTCAATTGACTCAATAAAAGCTCTATCAGATGCATTCATATGCTCTACTGTTAGTATTAATGATGAAATTGTTGGATATGGAATAATTGATAAAAATACAGGAGATATCCCACAAATAGCAGTTGATAAAAATTATAGAGGCAAAGGAATTGGAAGTAGTATATTGGCAGACTTAGTGAAAAATACAGAATCATCTACTCTTAATGTTGTTAATATAGATAGTCAATGTATTTCTGTGAAGGATTTCTTGTTAAACTTAGGTTTTAAACTGGTAGTAAAACAGTATGAAATGATTTTAGCATTATAATAATTAAAAATAGCTCATTAATCTAAAATATTAGATTAGTGAGCTATTTTTGTGGACATTTACTTAGCTACATAAAAAACTATTACTATAATTAACTTATTAGTTTAAATTTTATATAGCTAATTAGTAAGTGACTTATCTATATAAAAAGGGATTTGGGAATTTCATTAAATACATTTTATCAATTAATTATCTATATAAAGTTTATTGTTGATTTGCAACTTCTAATTCTGAGCTTACTAGCCCTGCTCCTACTGCTAATATAAATGGAACTATCATTAAACTTCCTAAAATTATTGTCATTTGTAATTCCTCCTTTTAGTTATCTTTCATTTGATAAGTTTATTATACAGCTATAACATTAAAAGAGCCTGACACAAAGCTTAAATAATTCTTACATTTTTGATAGGTACATTTATGCTATTTAGTCTCTTAATATCATTTAAATTTCAAATAATATCTAGTTGTTTTTTTCATGGTTAAATACTTATTCAATTGATTACGGACACATCGATTTTTTCAACTTCAAAAAAATATCTAAAGCAATTGCTATTGCTAAGTTTAACACTTCTAAATAATCACATTTCATAAAAAGTTATATTTGCTTATATAGGTTTCTTAGATACATATCCACATACTTACAAAATTGTACGATAACATCTATGCCTCAGATGATATTATGAGTACAAATAACAATAAACAAAGGAGAAATAAAGCATGTCACAAGGGGTAAAAGTAAAAAAATTAGAGGCTCTATGTCAATTTTCTATTTCAAAAGAGTTTAACCGGATTTTTAAAATGAATAATGCATTGTCATCTAAAAAAGAGCTAAATAAAGAAAAATGTTCATTTTGTGGGTCTGATAAAAAAGTAAATAAGCTTAAATCAATGCTAATATGTACAGATTGTATAAAAGAAGTAAAACAAGTAAAAAAGTTTATGTCCACTAGCGGAGCATAAAAAATGGATGAAGATGAAAAGATAGATAAATTAGTATATTAAATCTACATTTAAGTTTAAAATTAGGAGATAAATTCATGAAAATCAACAAAAAACTAGGAGTATTAATAGGTGGATTTTTAACACTATTCTGCGGATCTGCAATAATAAATGGTACTATTGAAAGCTTAAAAAATCCAAATAATTCAATAAAAAAAATCGAAGTAGTAGAGACTAAAAAAGAAAATAGAAAAATAACTCATAAAGATTTCTCAATCACTGATGGCAAAATTTATAAAGATATAGAAATATCTAAAGATCTAAGATCTTATAAAATCCCTGCCGGTAAATGGGAAATCATGAAATTAGATGATGGATATGTTAAAATGAATGATGGAAAAGAAAAAGTATTAAAAAATGCATTGTTAACATTTTCAAGTAATAAAAAGGGGAATACTGATATTCATTATGAAAAATCCTTTGAATATGAAGTAGATAATGATGAAACTGTATGGCTTTCAATACCTGGAGAAGGAACTCAATTGTATTTTACCGCATTAAACTAAAATGTATTTTTATTAATTCTTTTTAATTCTAGATTTAAAGATTTAACACATTAAACATATTTTATAAAAGGGGATGTACATATGGTAATAGTAAATATAACATATACAGTTAAATTGAATAAAATTGAACAAAAACTAGAGGAACACATAGAATTTTTAAATAAATATTACGCAAATAACAAATTTATATGTTCAGGAAGAAAGAACCCTAGAACAGGTGGGGTAATTTTATGTAACGCTGATAAAGAAGAGGTTAGTGAAATTATAAAAGAAGATCCATTTTATATTAATAATTTAGGTAACTATGAAATTATTGAATTTGAAGCATCAAAAATCAATAAAGAATTAATAACTAAGCAACTAGAAAATTTATAGCAAAATATATGAATTAATATATAAAAGAAAAGCCCTTAAAATACAAATAAATTGATTTTAAGGGCTTTTCTTTTATTCTAAGTATTATTTTATAGCAACCCATATCTCACTGTAAACATTTGATAAATTAGACATGTCTCCATTAAAAGATATTCCTGGTGCATCTACTAGTTCATAACCTGAAGACGGTAACCACTCAGAGGCTATTTTAGCATATGTGTCCTGCATTAAATTTGGGAATTGACCCTCACAGGAAAATATAGCCCATGTATGACTAGGAACTTCAACTACATCAAACTCTCCAAAGTCTAAATCTAACGTAGTTATTGACCCTATTAAATGATCTAGGTTTCCTTTTTCTTCATATACTCCATCATCAAGATTAAAAGACGCATTAACTACAGTTTTTACCTCTGTGTCTCTGTACGACTGTAATCTTTCCCTTTGCTCTTGTGTTATACTCTGAGCTATCTTCATTATTTCTGGATTTTGTCCTTCAAATACAATAGGAACTCTTTTTTTAACCCCTACTAATTTAAATGGATTTTTCTTTTCTATGCGATAATTCATATTACTTCCTCCTCTAATTGTTAATTGAAATGTCATACTAGGATAAATTTTAAAATCTTTATGATTCTTTAATTCTGATGGATTAACTCCAAACCACTCTTTAAATGCTCTTGTAAATCCATCGGCAGAATCATATCCATACTTAATTGCAACATCTATAATTTTCATTTTATTATTAATCAAATCAAGACTTGCTTCTGATAACTTTCTTTTTCTAATATAGCTACTAAGTGTCATTCCAGAAAGGTAAGAAAATATCTTCCTAAAATGAAACTCGGATACACCTGCAATTTGAGAAACTTTTTTGAAATCTACTTCATTTTCTAAATTTTGATCTATATACTTCATAGCTTTATTAAAATTATTAATCATATCCATATACAATCACCTCTTATTAACATTATTATAATTTTAATTATTATCAATTTATCGATATTATCTATACAAAAATTATCGATTATAAAATTAATTAACTATTTTTAATAAAACATTCAAAGATACCTAGTTAAAATTACATTAAAATCCATTTATTTAGATTCTAATATTATTAGCTATATATGGAGTACATAACTAATAATATTATTTAATTTGAAAAGATTTAATTCTTCTCTTAAAACGTAAAAAGAAGAACTGAATTTAAGGAAGTCAGTTCTTCTTTTTTAATTTGTTTAAATTCATAACTTAGTCTCTAAATCAAATTTTTAAAACTAGTTATTTTTTATTTTTATTAAACCTTCTTAAGTGAATTTCTGTTAAGATTATTGGACCGAAGATTATTCCAAATATCAAAATATAATAAACTGTATCTTGTAGTTTTATATTTAAAAATTTATTTCCTAAAATAGCAGCTACGGAAACTATAAAAGAAAAAGTACACGGTTTATAAATATATGAATTGGCTTCATCCCATGTCTCTTTGTCCTTCATTGCATATTTAGTTTTATATCCCACGAATAAATTAGGAAATTGCTTATAATCATCACGTAGACACTTACAAACAAGTCCTACTATATACATAGTTAATCCTATAAAAATAATAATCAAAAAATCCCCCCTATATTTTATATTAATTAAATTTTAATTATCCGCCTTTTAACTAAATCATAGCAGAATTTCAAGTAATCTAATGAAAATACGTTTAATCTCATTGATTTGTATTTTAATAGATTTTCCCTTATCTTGAATTTATATATTAAGGTTTTTATATGAACTCACTATAGATAGGTTTTATTGGATATACTTTAAGTATAGTATGTTTAAAAGGAGGTTTTAATTGTGGAATTAGTTTTAGAAATAGGAGTAATTATTTCAGACTTTATAATATCTATATTTTCAGGAGACGAGTGGAAAAAATTCGCTAAATGGATAAAACTTAGAGTTTAACTCTTTTATAAATTGAGAAATTAAAAAGGCACACTTTTTGGTGTGCCTTAACTATATTAAATAAAGTCTTATTCATATTGTTTAAAGAAATTTTTCTTATCTAAATAAATAATAACTATTATAGCTATGATTATTATAATAGTTTCACAAATGCCACCTTCAGGTCCAAACTTTCCACCAGAAATTGATGGGTTTCCAATTAAATTTAAATCAAATAAAGTACCTACAGATGCACTAGTCCCACTAACTTCAAACCCAAATATGTTTCCCATAAAGAAGTTCCAAGCACAATGAAGACCACAAGCTCCCCAAAGGTCATTAGTTTTTAAAACATAAAGTCCAAATAAGAATCCTGATAAAACTAAATTTATAACCGCTATGTAGCTAATATTAGGATTGAATACATGCATAAACCCAAAGTAAGTGGATGATACAATTAAACCAACCCATCTATTATACTTAGCGCTTAAAACATTCATAAGCCATCCTCGAGTTACAATTTCTTCAGCTGAACTCTGAACTATCCATCCAATTAATATTATAATTATGTACTTTATAGCAGATAATCCTACTGGTTGACTAGGACTTTGCTCTACACTTATCAGCCCAAAAGAATACAATAAAGCTACTTCTGAAGCAGTCAATATAGCACCTACCATAAATCCGGTTAAGTATTTCTTTATCCATCCTTCTTTACAAAATCCAATAGAAGAAAAAGGCCTCTCTTCAATTTTAACTACTCTTATATACACAAGTACTGATATACCAAAGAACCTAAGTAATTCAAATAATAAAGTTATCAGATTTTCGTTTTGAATACTGGTATTAGCAAAACTAAAAAATGATATAATTTCAAATGGAATTTGACCGAAAAAAGCACCAAAATCCATAATAAGAAATGTTAATACAATTGCCCAACCTATACTTGGTAATTTTTTTGCCCTACGGGCCTCATTCATTAAACTTTCATTTTTCATATCCATACTATATTCTCCTTTTGTTAAAACCATACATCCACTGTAATATCTATGTTAAAATTTTAAAATTTCGTCTAAGCCTCGAATAAAAATCGCTAGTATAGTTAGTGATATTTATATATTTAATAAATACAAAATTATTTTAACATATAAAATTAAACAAACTTTAAAAGTAGACTAACATAGCTTTTATTTAGCCTAAAATGGTAAAATTTAAAGAAATACTCTAAAAATCACTTCAAAAGTAGTCTTAAAAAAGCCATTAAAATTCAAAAATGAATTTTAATGGCTTTACCTTTACCTAAAATATACAATTTAGACTTAAAATAAAATTTAGTAACTAATTAAATTTAAAATTTCATTTTTAATATATTCAGGCATTTGTAAATTTAAATTACGGATTAATATATTTTTATAACTTACTCCGTTCTTCTCGAAATATTTACTTATTAAATGAGTTCTATTTTTAGGATCACCTAGAACATGATAAATTACAAACCACTCTTCAAGTGACATTAGATTAATTTTAACTTCATCCTTTAAAACTGTTGAAACTATTGATTCTTCATCAAATATAACTTCATATAAACTATCTTCACATTTTATTCTAAACCCAACCATAAACTCAACTTCTGTACCATCTACATCATATCTAAAAAAATCATCAGACTTAAATTTATCACTGTTATTTACAACCTCAAGCGGCTTACCTATTTCATTCATTGCTAATTTCACATTTTCTGTATCTTTAGAATTAACCAATATATCTATATCTTTAGGCTCCTCTACTAGTCCATAATGATTCAATAGCGTAGATCCACCAATTGCCCACATACAATTAAAATCATTTAAAGATTTTGCAACCTTCTTTAAAACTAAATTATTCATAAGTTCCTCCAGTAAATTTCTAGATTTCATATACTCTTAATTATATCAAATCTATTCTCTGCCATTAATCTAATAAATTTTTGATTACCATTTTAAATCTACATTTTTCATGTTCTAAATTATATTTCTATATCAATATATAAGGTTATGGTATAGTTATCTTAATAAAGTAGTTTAAAAAATAACAATTTACAGGGGGACAATCAATATGAATTTAAAACATTATATATTTGATTTAGATGGAACATTAATTGATACAGAAAATGCTATATTAAAAACATGGCAAGATACATTAAAAGAATATGGATATGAGTACACATTAGAGGAAATAAGAGTGGTATTAGGGGTTACAACAGATATAGGTCTTAAAAAATTGAATGCTAACGTTGATGAAAATTATATATGTAAATGGCAAGTAAATTACGAAAAGTATTGTTCTGATGCAGACTTTTTTGATGGTGCAAAGGAAATGCTTGAATTTTTAAAAGAAAATAATTGTTCTTTAGGAGCTGTATCATCAAGAAGTAAAAATGAGTATGATAAGTACTTTAGAAAGTTTAATTTAGAAGAATTTTTTACAACTATTGTTTTAGAAGATGATACAGAAAATCATAAGCCATACCCAGATCCACTGTTTAAATATATAGAATTAACAGGAGCAGATAAAGATTCATGTATTTATATTGGTGATATGACAACTGATATTCAATGTGCAAATAATGCAGGTGTTATATCAGGGTTGGTAGCTTGGAATAACTCAGGAGTTTCTTGTTCAGATGCAAAAATGAGCTTTAGTGATCCAAAAGAAGTTTGTGATTTAGTAAATGCTGCAGTTTGTAGTTCTTCATACTAAAAATAAATAAGGAGCAGTATCCTTACCACATAAACATCTTGAGACTAATTAAAAATAGGTCAATGGTTTAAAGTAGGAGAATGAATTATGTATAAATGGAAAAATGCGCTGAAATCTGGAAGAGAAATTGAATTTGAATATAATAATAGAATTTATTTTATAGGTAATTACGATGAAGGTAGATGCATATCTAACGATGAAAACAAAGAAGTAACAAAATATTATACTGATATAGATTTATTTTTAGATGAGGCCTCTATAGGTAAATGTTTATTAAGTGAATTAATAGAAAGTGATAGTGCAAAAATAATAACTATTTTTTAAAAACTTATCTAAATATATTTAATAAAACAGCCCTTATAATCTATTTATTTAGATTCTAAGGGCTTTAGTTTTATTTATTAAGTGTTGCTTCATATATACGTGATTCCTCACCCCATGGATGATACCCAATACCTATGTAGTTGAAGTCGTAACGTTCATAATATCCGATATGATCAGTACATAAATATAATTTATCAAAACCACCCTCTTTTGAATCCTTCTTTGCCTCCTCAAGTAGTAGCTTACCGTAAGAGTTCCCACGGTATTTTTCTTCAATATATAATGCACAAACCCAAGGATATAAGTCCATCCTACTGATAAAATCATTGGTAATTAAACCTGCACACCCAACAATTTCATCGTCGTTATAAAGAAGATACCACTGCGGAAGTGGACCCTTTGCTGTTATACAGTTATTTATACAGTCTTCATATACTTTTAGACTATCTTCACTTGCCCACTTTTCTTGAAAGTATTTTATTGCAGCAGAAGCATATTCTGGCTGCTTTTTAACAGATATAATATTCATTTTTTCCCCCTATCAATCTCTATTTGAACATCAATTGAATGATATACTTATTAATTCAATTATATATTACGTAATTGAAATTAACGACTCATTAAAACATATTGAAGTATATCGATTAAATTGCTTGATTTTATAATGTATTTTTATCTAGAATAAATATGGAGGGGTGTTATGAAAAAATATTTATCCGTATTTTGTTTAATAGTATTTTTAATAATTTTAACAGGATGTAGTAGCAAGCCAGATGAAAAAGAGGTAAAGGTAGTAGAAAATGTATTTAAGATAGTCAAAGATAATTCCTCTGAAACTAGTCCATTTGGAATCAGTGGAGAAGGGATAGATTACATAATTAAAAGCTTAAAAAGTGGAAATTATGAAGTAAGTTTTTATTCTAAAGAGTATGAAAATGGAAAGTTTGTGACAGAGCATAAAATACATAACTCAATATTAGATACAAATAATAAGGAGTTATCAATAGGCATCTATCAAGAAAGTAAAATTGTAAGATTTTTTATTGATCCTAGTTCCATTGCATCGGTTTCTAAAGATGTAACACTTGACTTCTTTAATGATTCAACAAAAGATATAGTACTTTCGTCATTAGAAAAAGAAAAGGAGTTTCCTTTAGGTGAGGAGGTTCCTATAGCTGTATTTAGTTCTCGTAATGATGAATCTATATCAAGTGTAGATATTAGTGAAGGTTTTAATCCTAGTCTAAATCAGAAAGATTTAGTAGTATTTATGAAATGCGAGTTGAAAAATTAGACTTTAAATAACAATCTAAAAAGAAGTAATAAAAAGCCCTTAAATCCTATAAACTTGATTCTAAGGGCTTTAGTTTTATTTATTAAGTATTGCCTTATATATACGAGATTCCTCACCCCATTGATGGGACCCAATACCTAGGTAATTGAAGTCGTAACGTTTATAATATCCTATATGATCAGTACATAAATATACTTTTAATACTCAATAAAAGATTTCTAAATCTTTTTATTTCTACCTGATAAGATACCCTCAAATAATAGTATCCCATGCATAAATAACATAAATATAAGCGAACCATTCCATAAATTAGTTATATCATGAATATATCCAAAAAGTATTGGACCAGTTGATGCAATAAAGTATCCTATAGTTTGCGATATTCCAGATAATGAAGATGTCTCTTTAGCACTATTTGTTCTTACCGTAAAGAATAAATATGAAAAACTTAAACTAGCACCTTGCCCTATTCCTATTAAAACTAATCCTACTGTAAGTATAATTGGATTAGCCGCAAATAAAGATAAGCCTCCAATAAATCCAATTATTGTTGTTACTGCAACAAACATACTTTGGCTTTTCTTTTTACCTGCAATAATCGGGATTATATACATAGTTGGCATACTGCATAATTGAATAATCATAAGTGCTATAGCCGAGAAGTTAGAAGACATCCCTCTATCAATTAATATAGAAGGAACCCATGCAAATAATGCATATGCTATCCATGACTGTACCCCCATAAACAATGCTATTGACCAAACCAACTTTGATTTTAATAGGTATGAAAGTTTAATTTCAGGTTCTAGTTGTTCTTCTCTTTCTATTCCTTCTACAGTTTTACTGTAAGTTAACCAAAGAACTAGAGCTATAATTACTGTTATAACAAAAATCTCAAGTGCAAATTGCCAACCTACAATAGATGCAAGGAAAATGCTCAATCCAGATGCAATAGATCCAAATAACCCCATTGTTGTTGTAAAAGTACCAGTTAATCTTCCAACATCTTTTTTAGGTGCCCCTTCAACAATTATACTAGGTAACAACACATTAGAAATTCCTATTCCTAAAGAAACTAAAATACTACCTATTAATAAACTACTTACTGAACCTAAAGATCTTATTAATAAACCAATTAAAAGCAAACTTAAACTTGTTGTAATTGTAATTCTTTTGCCAAATTTATTATCTAATTTAGGTGCAATTATTGATATTATACCAAATACAAATAATGGAATTGATGTTAATATCCCAAATAGTGAATTACCGGATGTAAAACTTTCCTTCATAGATGGAATTAGTGGTCCCACCATAGTTAAAGGCCCTCTTAAATTAGCCGCTATAAAAATTATAGTTAATGTTAATAATACTTTCTTGTTATTCATTTTGTTAACTCCTCGATTATATATTTACAAATTTAAAAATTATTTGCTGTATCCAATTATAAATAAGGCAAGAAAAAAAAGATAATACAATTAAATGCTAAACACCATAAGTAAATATTATGATGTTTAGCATTTATATTTTTTAACAGAAAGGCGATAATGTACTATATAATGCTTATACTATAAATGAATTAGGTGGAGATATAAAATGGATTTAAGAAAATTAGAATACTTTATTGCATGCGTAGATTATAAAAGTTTTACACAGGCTGCTATTCACTGCAATATATCACAAACTGGTATTAGCCAACAGATAAGAACTTTAGAGAATGAACTTGGTATTATATTATTTGATAGAAGTGGTTATCGCGCAGCACTTACATTAGAGGGTAAAAAATTTTATAGGCGATGTAAACATATATTAGATGATTACAATAGAGCTATTGAAGAAATGCATAAAATAAATAAAAAATATATGTATAATATAAAGCTTGGATTGTCTGAAGATATGGAAAATAGCTATATTTATAATTTCTTACAAACTTACATTAAAGAAAATCCAGATGTAAATATAGAAATAAAGGAAGATAAACCAAATACTCTAATAAAAAATCATAGTAATGGATTTCATGTGATATTAGGAAATTTAGTTGAATTAAATAAGTTAGATGCGTTTAATGTAGTTAAAACGATTGACTGTAGTATGGTTGTAATTACTAGTAAAGATCATTATTTAAGTAATATACATGATGTAGATGGAATAGATTTAGCGTCTGAAGAAATAGTCATTTTCTCAAAGGAATACAGTATGTCATATCATGAAGAGATAATAAAAAACTTTGAACTCGATGGGTTTAAACCAAATATAGTACATATAGCAGATTCTTTTTCAGAACTTGTACTTATGGTGTTTCTAAACAAGGGTATAGCTGTATTACCTAAAGAATCTTTATCTAAAAGCAATTTAGAAAACATAAGTCTTCTCAACATTAAAAACACAAATCATAAATATGAATATGCTGTCGCTGTAAACAAAAAGTATATGAATGATGATATAAATGATTTTGTTGATAAAATGATAAGTGAATTTTATAAATATTATATAAAATAGTAAGTAATTTTTAAAATATATAGTAAAAAAGTCCTAAAAATCCATTTGTTTGAATTTTTAGGACTTTATCTTATTTTCTCACTTTTAGCTTTAAACCTACTATTCATACATTTTGCATAAAAAAAAGACACACGATGTGTCTTTTTCCCGAACATATATATATTATAATATAGTTACATTCTCTGCTTGAGGACCTCTAGCACCTTCAACTACATTAAAGTTTACTCTTTGACCTTCTTCTAATGATTTGAATCCATCAGTTTGTATAGCTGAGAAATGTACGAATACGTCTTCTCCACCTTCTACTGATATAAAACCAAATCCTTTTTCATTGTTAAACCATTTTACTGTTCCATTCATCATTTGATAATACTCCTATGAACCTATTTCTAGGTCTCTTAATTTTATTTGTGTATTTCTACAAATATTATTATATCACAGATTTATAATAATAGATAGCATTTTATTAATAAGTCTGTTTATCTTACTTTTGATCCTTATTTAATTTATCTTTTAATTTGGATTCAAGTTCTATAATTTCATTAAAAGTATTCTTTATCTCATTGATTAGTGGATTATTTCGATTATCATATACCTTTTTTAAAATTACCTCTTTCTCCGCCATCTTGAACATATCATTACCATACATTTTTTTATACATAGATATTTTACCATCAATGATCTCAGACTGTTCACTTAACTCTTTAGCTAATTTACCTAAAACATAAAAATAATAAGTAGTTTCTTAAATGATAAAACAGATTGTTAATCAAATAGAGTTTTATTTTGCATACTGAAATTTTTAATATACTTTATGGTATTATCATGCTATAATTTTATAAATGATAATAATTATCATTTATAAATATTTTTCAATTCAAGGAGGGCTTATGGATAACGTTGGATTTGCTTTTTTACTTACATTAATTGCAGGATTATCAACTGGAATCGGAAGTTTCATTGCCTTTTTCTCTAAGAATACTAATAAAAAATTCTTGTCTTGTAGCCTAGGGTTTTCAGCAGGGGTTATGATATATGTTTCAATGATTGAAATATTTGTTAAGGCTAAAGATTCTTTATCATTATCATTTGGAGATAAAATGGGAACTGGCGCTACCATACTAGGTTTCTTTGGAGGGATTTTAGTTATAGCCTTAATAGATAAATTTATACCAAAGGATACTAATCCTCATGAAGTAAGGGATGTTGAAGAATTAGATCAAATCTCTTCAAATAGTTTAAATACACCAAAAGCTAAAATGAAATTAATGAGAACTGGAATTTTTACAGCATTAGCAATAGCTATTCATAATTTCCCTGAAGGTCTAGCAACTTTTATCGCTGCACTTCAAGATTCAACTATCGCTATACCCATAGTTGTTGCAATAGCTATCCATAATATTCCCGAAGGAATTTCTGTATCTGTTCCAATTTATTATGCAACCGGTAGTAGAAAAAAAGCCTTTTTATATTCATTTATTTCTGGATTAGCAGAACCTGTAGGAGCATTAGTTGGTTATATTGTCTTAATGCCAATTATGAATAACACCATATTCGGTATATTATTTGCATCTGTTGCAGGGATAATGGTATTTATTTCTATTGATGAGTTGTTACCTTTAGCTAAAGAATATGATGACGGACATTATTCTATCTATGGTTTAGTTTTTGGGATGCTAGTTATGGCGATAAGTTTATTTTTATTTATGTAAAATTCAATACAATGTAAAATAAAAGAAAACAAAGTAAAAGTGTATCATTTGAAAAAACCGATATGGGTAAATTCACTGTATCTATAATGTATAGACAGTAACTAATTTTTGAAATGGTAAAACGAATTGTTAATGAATTTGTTTTACCATTTTTTAATTCCAATTTAAATAGATTTTCATTGTAGTTTATATTGTTATATTGGGATTTAAAACTTGTAATTTAATATCACCTCTTGTATATCAATAGCCAAATGTTAACTTGAAGTCTCTATGATTTTTATAAAAAAATATGTAATATATATAGTTAACAGGGGTGATGTATAATATGAAAAATATATTTAATACTTTTAAATGTCTCTTGATTATATTTGTACTAATATTGTTAGTTTATGATAAAGTAAAAGTAAATTTTATAAAAAAATCCAGTTATATTATTGAGAAATCTGTTACTTATACCGTATATGATAAACACAGGCTAAAATCTGGAATGTATTTAGACTTACACTATAATAATTATTCGCTAGACATTAAAATTGAAAATTTAAATCAATATAAAAATTCAAAAAATGGTGATGAGATTACATTACATTCTAATCTGTACTATGATAAGAAATCCGATAAGCTTAAGTTAATTGAAGTAAAAGGTTTCAAAACTGAATTTTATAATTAGATTTGCTTGCAATATGTGCGTTAATCTAAAAATGGTGTAACAAATTATAAAACAATTTAAAATTGAATTTGTTACACCATTTGTTTAATTTTATTTATTATTCAAGTTCAAGTACTTTAGTTGAAATTCTTTCCCCAAAGAACTCATCATGTTCTACAAATAACATAGTAGGCTGAACTGATAAAATCAAATCCTCAATTTGCATACGACTTATAACATCAATAAAGTTTAAAGGTTCATCCCAAATGTAAAAACTAGCACGATCACAAAGACTCTTAGCAATCAAAAGCTTTTTCTTTTGGCCTTCGCTCCAAGTACTTACATCTTTTTCAAACTGAATACTTTCAAACCCCATTTTATAAAGATTTGATTTTAAATGATTTAAATCTACACTATACTTTCTTGCTAGTTCATCAACATTTCCTTCAAGATAAGATGTATCTTGAGAAACATATGAAATGTTTTTACACTTATAAATATCGCCATCATAAGAAATATCTTCACCAAGAATTAGTTTTATAAGACTTGATTTGCCAGATCCATTACTACCTTTTAACCAAACTCTATCGCCTGGCTTTATTTTTAGATTAACATTTTTAAACAATACTTTATCACCATATCTAATACTTAAATTGTTTAGTGTCAATATTTTCTCTTCCATATCTTCACTAGTTTTTAATATGAGATCATCATAATTCTCTAAGTTTTTAAGTAACTTAGATTTTTCTTTAATAGCATTATTTTGCCTTTTCTCAATAGATTTAGCCCTTTTCATCATCTTAGCAGCCTTATGCCCAATAAATCCTCTGTCAGTGGGTCCATTTCCAATCTTTGATGCTTCTGTTTTATCTGACCAACTAGCTTTTTGCTTTGCTGCCTCTTGAAGTCTTTTAATATCTTTTTTAAGTTTTTCATTTTCAAGCTTTTCAAACTCATCTTGTCTATCCTTGTTAAGTTGCCAAGTTGAGAAGTTACCTCTTTGAACTTCTATATTTGCCTTGTTTATAGACAGCACGTGATCAACTATCTTATCTAAAAAGGATCTATCGTGAGAAATTAATATAAACCCAGATTTTGATGCTAGATAATTTGATATAACCTCTCTACCTTCTATGTCTAGATGATTTGTTGGTTCATCAATTAGTAAAAAGTGATTTTTCCTTAAAAACAAGCCAACAAGAAGTAACTTTGTTTGTTCCCCAAAGCTTAAAGTAGAGAAGTTTCTTTGAAGTATTTCAACTTCTAATTTCATCTTTCTTATTTCTTTTTCTATTAATTCATTTATTATATATCCATCATTTTCAATGTATTTTTCTAAAATATCTCCATATTGATCTAACTTTTCTTCGTCATTTACATACTCATTCATTAATTCCTCCCAAGTTGTAAATGGAGCTATTGTGTTTCTAATTACTTCAAGAGAAGTTCTATCTTTATTTTCTATATGAAATGGAAAGTACTCAAAGTCTACGGGAGAAGATATAGTCCCTGAGTATTTAAATTTCTTCATAAATAGATTTAAAAGCGTGGTTTTACCCCTTCCATTCCTTCCTATAAGTCCTATTTTCCAATTTGTATCTATAGAAAAAGATGCATTCTTGAAAATATCATCTACGTGTGTATCGTAACTAAAAGTCAAATTGACTACGTTTATTTGTGCCATATATATTCCTCCTTGCGAAAGTTTTTTGCATAAAAAAACTTCCTTAAATTTAAAGTAAATTACACTTAAATTAAGAAAGATTGATTTTAAATATGAAACACAAATCATTTTATTGAAACTATATAAATATAAGTTATATAGCTGAAAGTTAAAAAATAAGAACTATAATATAAATTTTATGTAAGCAAATCAAGCTTAAACACATTGTATATATCAAGATATAAATTTTTATTTTAATACTCTCATAAAACAATTTCATAAAGAAGTTTGATTTAAGGTTTCAATGAATTAATCTTATTCTTAATTTAAGACAGTTTATAAGCTCAAAAATAAAAGTATCTAACAAATACTTTTTAAGATTTATAAACTTTTTAAATAATTGAATAAAATTATCTGTTCATTATACCTAATCACCTCTTATATGTTTATTTATTAATATAATATGCCTATTTAAGTATGTTGTCCATAGGTTTTTTATTTTATGCACTAAAAAAGCCCTATACATCCACTTATTTAGATTATATGGGCTTTAAATTATAACTATTACTTAAATTTATATTGAGGTCTCTTTAGATTTAGTTTTTTTCTATAAGTTGAAATTTTAAAACTATTATAGATTAATTACATTTGTTTTTTGAAGCAAATATAATTCTAATAAAAATAAATAGTGATATCAAACATAATGCAATTCTTGAATTATTTTCAGAAGAAATGATTAAATATAAATCTACTAATATAAATCCTATTATGCCTAATTTTGACTTAAGATTTTGTGGAATTTTTTTCATAAAGAAGCCTCCTGTGAAATTTAAATGTACTAACTCATATTAACATTTTAAATTTTAAAAAAGTATAAATTGGATTAATATGTGTTTATTCTGGATTAAAATATATAGCAAAACCCCCTTAAAATACTATTCTCTAGATTTTAAGGGGGCATTTGTATTTGTTATACAGTTTTTAAGTCAAATTGTTTAACAAATTTAATAATAATTATAATAACAATTTGTAAAACAATTAGTTTTTATATTTGTAATTATATTTGTTTAATTATCTATATCTTTTTATTGCAATTACTATATTTATATACTAACTACGATCTTACTTTCTTTCTACAACTTAAGTAAATTCCTAAAAGTAAAATTGTTGGAATGCTAGTAGAAATAAAAGCTGTTACTCCTATCTTAAATGTTGTTGCCTGAAGTAAACATACAAGTGAATTTAGAAAAGCTACCCCAGGTAAAATAAGCCCTGGTACTTTGCTTTTTTTCTTAGATAGAAATTCTTGTAAATAATATATACACCCTATAATAAATAAAACCATTAGCAAAGAAACTATTACCATTTTATCCCCCTATTGTTCTAACCTATTTTTACATTTAAATTAATTTTCGTATCGATATCTATACAACTAAACCAATTATAATTCTCATCTCTATTATCTAATTTCATGATAAAGGCCAAGTGCTAATTCTCAATATGTTAATATTGTGTATTAGATAAATATAAATTATATTAACTGTTTCTAGAAGATACTTTCTTCTTAACTAAAAAACTTATTATACCTAAAATATTATATGATATTAATAATTCAATACAACTTCCCATATTAAACCATAAATTTATAGGAATAATAAATGCTATTGAAGATAAAAGAAATCCTATAATAAATTCATTTTTAAGATTAGAATATATTATTCCTTGTATAATAAATATAATTGGAAAAAGTAAAAACAATCCAACTAATATATTTTTGTCAGCCCTACCCCATAAAGTTATTGCAAGTATTAAAATACTTGGCAATACTATAGACAATATTTTTTTCATGATATCCCCCTTTCAAATTTAATATATTACGTTACATCCTATAACAATCTTAGACTTTGACTATATTGTATATAATATTAAATTTTCTCTTTTACTTCTATTTAAATATTTTTAAATAACTACATACCCACAACTGAGAATATCATAAGTCCGTTTTATTTTTAGTCATAATATAAAAACCTCTGTGATATATATGTAATATAAAGATATAAATATATCACGTTGATGTAGCTCACTTAC
>NZ_JAWDJM010000085.1:0-678 GCF_032465715.1 Paraclostridium sp. MRS3W1
GTAAGTCCCGCAGGATTTTAAGTCCTGTGCGTCTGCCAGTTCCGCCACTTCGGCATTCAATTTTTATGGAGGCGACACCCAGATTCGAACTGGGGATCAAGGAGTTGCAGTCCACTGCCTTACCACTTGGCTATGTCGCCTTAATTGGGGTGGATAATGAGAGTCGAACTCACGACCTCCAGAGCCACAATCTGGCGCTCTAACCAACTGAGCTATACCCACCATATATTGGTCGAGGTGGAGGGACTCGAACCCCCGGCCCCATGGTCCCAAACCACGTGCGCTACCAAACTGCGCTACACCTCGATATCTACTTTAAATAATATTAAATAATATTAAATAATATTAAATAATATTTTAAACAAAAAATGGTGGACCTTCAGGGACTCGAACCCCGGACCTACCGGTTATGAGCCGGGCGCTCTAACCAACTGAGCTAAAGGTCCACATTTGTTTTTATATTGGTAGCGGTAACAGGAGTCGAACCTGTGACCTTTCGGGTATGAACCGAACGCTCTAGCCAACTAAGCTATACCGCCACATATTTTGGTGCCCAGAGGCGGAATCGAACCACCGACACGGGGATTTTCAGTCCCCTGCTCTACCGACTGAGCTATCTGGGCATTTGGCGGAGAGGGTGGGATTCGAACCCACGGCCCCTTTCGGAGTCACTGGTTT
>NZ_JAWDJM010000086.1:0-4909 GCF_032465715.1 Paraclostridium sp. MRS3W1
CCTAAAAATTAACTGAAAATAAAAAAGATACTGACTACATAGCAAGTATCTTTTCTTTTATTCATTTGTTTATAATTTAATTTTTGACCCTAACTTTGAAATAGATTCAGTAGTTCTTTTTCTATATCAAAAGGAATTTCAATAAAAGTTGCATCTTTATCTGATATTTTTATATTTAAAATACTAATTATTTTATTCCTTGAGGGTAGTAAAATATATTATGTGGATCATATTTCTCTTTTGTATTTTTTAACCAGACAACATTATTACCAAAATAGCTATATAAATAATTAGATATATTGATATCGCAATAGTTAAGATATCCAAATCCCGCATATGGAAGTAACTGATTTCTCAATCTATTTACCCATCTAATTGTATCATTTGCATACAGACTATACTCAAGATACCATTCTGCGTCTATTTGAATCAGTAACCTTGCATTTCTATGAGGAAAAGCACTGGGCAAATATTCATTTTTTTTAATCTGTCCTCCTAATAATAGAAATCCAATATCTATACTTGGCTGTATATTTGGTGCATTATCTAAATAGTCAAATATTGTTTGGCAAGGTTCTTTTTCTAATGGCTTATATGCAAGTAATCCTGTAATTTTAAACCCTGTTGGTTTGTACATAACCCCTGGTCTAGGCTGAACAGATTCAGTAAAACTAATACGCTTTACTGTATAGTTCATTTTACTAGGAACTTTTAGCAAACATTTTAAAGCGTTTTCCATTTCTTTCTCTGTACTTCTTAACCCCACTCCATATAGACCAATAATATCTTTAGTCATAGAAACCTTGATCGTATATCTATTATCTAAACTTTCGCCTACCTTTTGAAATGCTTGAATTACTTCATATCTTCTATTTCTAGGCCACTGAGCTGTGATTGTGGTTACCTTATCAACTGGATATACTTTAAAGGTAAGTGACACTACAACTCCAAAATTATTACTACCAGCTCCTCTTAATGCTGCAAATAAATCTTGATTTTGATATGAATTCGCAGTTATTACCCTACCAAAAGCATCTACTATTTGAGCTTCTACTAAATTATCGCATACTAGCCCATATTCTCTTTGTAGGTATCCAACTCCTCCGCCTAATGTTATTCCTGTAACACCAATCGATGGACAACTGCCTCCAACAAATGCAAATCCATATTCAGTTACTTTAGAATGAAGTTGTTCTTGTGTATACCCTGAACCGATTTTTATATATCCTCTTTTAGTATCTATTTGAAA
This sequence comes from Paraclostridium sp. MRS3W1, assembly GCF_032465715.1. Lineage (NCBI taxonomy): Bacteria > Bacillati > Bacillota > Clostridia > Peptostreptococcales > Peptostreptococcaceae > Paraclostridium > Paraclostridium sp. MRS3W1. The sequence continues at coordinate 1,250 of NZ_JAWDJM010000086.1, forward strand.
ATCAAGCAAATTAGAAACATCTATAACAACAGAATCATCTGCAACAGAAAATGCTTCATAATTATGCCCCCCACTTCTACATCGTATATTGAATCCATTCCTTCTTACCCAATTTACTGAATTAACTACATCTGATATATCTCTAGGATATACAATTGCAGCTGGGTAGTAGCTAAAATAAAAGTTTGCAGTTCTCCTAACAATATTATATCTTTTATCATCTTTAGTTATAACTATCCCTGTTAACTCATCTATCATGTTAACTTCCCCCAACTTTATAAATTATATATTAAAATACTACGTGCCATTGTTTAATATATGTTAACAATTTAGAGTGGTTCTAAAATACTTAGTAATTAAAATTTTTTAGTGAAAAATAATAGAATTATTGATCTAAATTTACTTTATTCATTAAAACATCATAACCTGTATATGCAAGTGCTAAAGTTCCTATAAGTAGTCTTTCATGTGCAAAAGGAGTTATAGTAGCATCTGCCATGTTTACACTATGACCGGTTACATTACAATTAGATATTCCTATATAAGGATGTATTGTAGGTGTTTTATGACTTACATTTCCTATATCGCTTGATCCTGTATCTTTTGCTTCATAAATATCTTTTACACCAAGCTTTCTTAGGTTCTTACTAAAAGCCTCTGACAAACTCTTATTAGTTTTTAAATTATCATTAGGTAATTCATATCTTGTCATCTCTAGTTTTGAACCTGTCATAAGCGCAGCTCCTTGTGCAATATTTTTAACTTTTACTAATACATCATCTAGTATTTCTTTTGTAGATGCTCTAAAGTAAAATTGAGCTACAGCTTTATCTGGAACAATATTTGCAGCTACGCCTCCATTAGTTATAATTCCATGCATTCTAACATCTGGAGGTACATGTTGTCGTAAAGCATCAATTCCATTAAATAACTGAATAACACTATTTAAAGCATTTACTCCATCTTGCGGACAAGAAGCCGCATGTGCAGTTTTTCCTGTATAAGTAAATTGTAATGGATAAAGCGCCATAGATGTCCCACTTTCTATACTTTTATCTGATGGATGAACCATCATTGCAACATATAGTTCATCAAATACTCCCTGTTCTGCAAAAATAACTTTAGCTCCATTAGTTTCTTCAGCAGGCGTTCCATAAACTATAATCTTACCTCCAATCTCATCTAAAACTTTACTTAGAATAACACCAGCACCTGCTGACATTGCTCCTATCATGTTATGTCCACACCCATGCCCTATTTCTGGCAATGCATCATATTCACATAAATATCCTATAGTTGGCCCTTCTTTGTTACTATCATAAGTTGCTCTAAATGCAGTTTTTATGCCTAAAAATTCTGTTTCTATTTCAAAGTCATGCTCTTGTAAAAAAGAAGTCAATTTTTCTACAGCCTTGTACTCTTCATTCCCAAGTTCTGGATTATGATATATAAAATCACTAATTTCACATAGTTCTTTATGTATTTCTTTTCCTTTTTCAAATAATATAGACTTCATATCTTACCTCCTGTTTAATTTTATATTTAATAAAATAAAAAGCCTCTTAGCAATATGCTAAGAGGCGAATTTACGCGGTACCACTCTTATTGGTAAATTTATTAATATTAGAATAATAACAATCTTGATAATAAAAAAAGCCCCTTGGAATAAAATCCAAGAGGCGAACTATCTCCGCGTTACCACTCTTATTGGTAATAAACTTACCCACTCAATCTCTTAAGGCGAGCAACCTACTGCAATACTTAGTTTCCTGCAGTCTTCTCCAAAGTTCTTTTCACATAAATATCAATGTTTAGCTTCCACCATCCTAAACTCTCTATAAAATCAATTTACACTACTCTCTTCTTCATCGAATTTTCATATTTTTCATTTATTTTATAGTATAGTGTTTGTAATGTCAATATTTTATTTACTTATGACTTTTATACTTCATACTTTTTTCAATAAATTAATATTATTTAATACTTTGTTTAAAATTAAATATATTATAAGGATCATACATCTGTTTTACTTCTTCAAGTCTGCACTTATTTTTACCATAATATTCATTCATATAATTTTCAAGAGGATAGTAAGGGAAATTAATATAAGATCCTTCTGTAATACTGTGAATAGTTTCAATATTAGATTTTATCCAATCTTTATTTATTTCTTTATAACAATTATTTTTAAATACTGTATCTATAAGCAATATATAAAAACTATCTCTATAATAAAAAGCTGTATCAAATTTTTCTACTTCGCTTACCTTTCCACCTAATCCATATAAATTCAAACTAATTTCCTCACTGCCTTCAGGTATTGTTTGGTTAACTATTTCTACTAAACTCTCTAATGTGCAATAATCATAAAATCGGTTAACAAACCTTCCATAATTTTCAAAATATTGATATTGAGAATATGAAGAACCTATATAAAACATAGCTTGCAAGAAAGATACATAATTATATGTCAGATTAAATCCTTTAATTTTACTAAATGGTAGTAATAATTCATATAACTCATCTGGAGATCCGTATAAAATCCCTCTGCAGTTTATATTAATTCCACTTTCTATTGAGTTGTATATGCTTCCTCTCATATTTATTTCAGGTACAGTACTAGTAATAAACTTCTGCCAAATATCTAAAAATTCAATTTGAGTATTTTTACTTGGATTTTCTATATTAAATTCAAATTCAGTTACATTATCTACTTTTAACGGTAATTTAAAAGTCATAGAAATAACAACTCCAAAATTACCTCCTCCTCCTCCTTTACATGCCCAAAATAAATCTGAGTTAGTATGTTTGTTTGCCGTTATTAACTCACCTTTATAATTTACTAGTGTCAACTCCAATAAACTATCACAAGTAAGTCCATATTTTCTACTTGAGTAACCCCATCCGCCTCCTAGTGCTAGTCCACTTATACACACTGTTGGGCATGCGCCTCCTGGAAATGGATAACCTTTCCCACCTATAAATGTGTATAGTTGGCCTAATTGAATTCCATTTTGTACAGTAAAAGTATTTTTTTCATAATCCACTTTTATACTGTTTAAGTTACTTATATCTATAACAATTACACCATTACCTACCGAAAAGCCCTCGTAGTGATGTCCTCCACCTCTTATTCGTATTTCTAATCTTTTTTCTACACTATAAACTACAGCCTTTTGAACATCCTCTATAGTTTTACAGTATATAATTTTCTCTGGATATTTATTTATAGCTCTGTTCCAAACTAGCCTAGCCTGACTATAATAGCTGTCTCCAGGAGTTATTATTTCTGCCATTTCAATCACCTAAAATATTTAGATTTGAATAATACATACAAGTATTACTATTATATATATATGTTATCTATATAGTTTTTGTGACTTTTTTTGACATTCATTCAAATTACTATCTTATATAAATAAAAAACATACTAATTCTTATTTAATCGAGAACATTGTATTTTATTAAATAATAAAATCAAAATTAAACTACTTTCCATCCTTAAAATACATATGAAAAGTAGTTTATGTTTTTTTTATTAAGAAATAATATTTCGGCTTACCATAGATATAGCTCCTGTATCTAAAGAGTTACAATACGAACATATTAAAAATAAATAAGAAGCTGCCAGTAATATAAGCTGGTCTCTTATACACATCT
>NZ_JAWDJM010000087.1:0-34434 GCF_032465715.1 Paraclostridium sp. MRS3W1
GTACAAATATTGAAAATTTAAAAACTAATGGTGTTTACACTCAATTAAAAGATTTAGAAAACTTACTAGAAATAGAACTTAACAATATGTATTTAAGTTTAAATAAGAAAATTTTATGTTGTGATGAAACAGATGAATTAAACCATATTAATGTAAATATAAGCAAGTTAAAAGAAATATTAAATATTGAATATTTAATAAAAGAAGAAAACAATCAATATAAAGAAATAGCTTTTCTAAGTAAACTTAAAAAGACAAAAAATTATGAAACAAATGTGTACTTAATTATAGATGAAAGGAATAAATTAAGGTCAAATTTATTAAATTATTTAGATAATCAATTAAACAGTATAGAAAAGGATATAATTAATAAATCCACCAAAGCATTTAGAAGAAAATATACAGATTATATGATAATAAAAGAACATTTAAGGCAAGTTAATGATATCGATAATATTTTAAAAAAATGGGGGGATTATGTTGGGTAACTTAAATAATTGTATTGAAGAAGCTAGATGTACTTTTATAGAATCTCCAGTTAGAAATTATTTAATTAAAGAAAAAAATATACCTTTTAAAAAGATTATTAAACATAACCTAGAAGAAGTAATGAATAATTTTGATATTTTGTTAGAGAAACCATACAGCCAATTAAAATTAGCGATTATGGGAGAAGTTAAATCAGGAAAATCTACATTAGTTAACGCTATTGTAGGAAGAGAGGTATCTGAGGTAGATGTATTAGAAGCTACATCATCGATTATAAATATTTTTTACAATGAAGAAGAAACTTATGATATAGACCAAAACTGCATAAATATAGGTATAAATTCAGATGTATTAAAGGATATTAGCATAGTGGATACGCCTGGATTAAAAAGTATTACATCAGAAAATGAAAATAAATCTATAAAATATATACAAAATGCCGATATAATATTATATGTTTTTGATTCAACTCACATAGGGCAAGAAGATATAAAAGATGCTGTAGAATTAATTGCATCTTATGGGAAACCTATAGTTGGAGTGTTAAACAAAGGAGATTTGCTGCATGATAATCATCAAGAAGTTTTAGATTATATAGAAGATGAATATGATCTATATATAGATAAATTTTTTATAATATCATCTCATCTAGAATATCAAAATAATATAATAAAAAATGCCGTAGCGAAAGAACATGATTTAGTATCAGAATACTCGGATGAATTAAAAAGAAACTTTGTATCATTAATAGAATTTTTAAAAAGTATTAGAACTAGTAATGATGAAATAAAACTTCAAAGTGTAAACTCATCGATAGAAGCCTTAAAACACAAAGAAAAGGTATATCATTATGAATACTTAAAGTCATTAGAAATGCTATCACAAGAATTATCAAATCATAAAAATTTATTAAATGGAAAGTTTGATTATATACAAGCTAAAATGGAATTTGAGATAAATGAGTGGTTGGATAAAAGCTTTTTAGAAGATGAAATACATCGAATAAATAAAAATACGGATATAGCTAGAGAATATATGAATGATAGCTATATAAATAATGTCATAAATAATGAAAAGGTAAAATTGGATGAATTATTTTTTAAAGAGTGGAATGAATGTATAAAAGAAGTTAATAGCATTACTAATAATAAAATAAAAGAGTTTATAAAAGATATAAACTATAGAGATTACAATATAGACTTACCTAAGGTTAAATTAAATGAAGAAGAAATAGATATGAACGAAATGCTAGCAACTATTGGAACAGGAGCTTTACTTGGAGCTACATCTGGTAGTGCACTAGCTGTATATGCAGCTGCTTTATCTGCGTCTGCTCCAAGCGTAACAATAGGGGCAGCTATGCTTACTTATTGTCCACCACTACTTTTAGCAGGTACGGTAACTGGAGGAATTGGAAAAGTATTATATGATAAGTTAAAACAAGATCAGATGAATAAAGATATAATAGAAGATATAGAAAGCTTCAAAGATAATATAAAATTTGAGATAAAAAATATATTAATAGATATATACGAAAAAGCTAGCAAAGAAATTATAAGAATAGATCAAGGAATATTTGAAAATTCAAAAGATGTGTGTATGAATGAATACGAAATAGAAGAGTTTCAAGCTGATTTGAAGGAATATATAGATAAACTTTAACAAAAAAAGCGTTAATTAAACTTAATTAACGCTTTTTTTAGGCTAACATTTATTATATATTTTATATAATGAAAATGCTATATTATCTGTAATTTTATTAAACCCTGTATCATATGCTAAAATATTGTTTCTTATGTAAAATGAATTAAAATCAAGTTTGTTTTTTATAGCTAAATTGGATATATAACTATACCTTATACAAACCATAGATAAAAAATATATTAAAAAAATCATAAAAGAAATTAAAAAAAATATAGACATATAGAAACCCCCCCACAAAGTTTATAAATATATGTTCCTATACTTAAATTGTACAACCTATAGTCTGAAATTTCAAAGAATTAATAAATACAATATGCGAGAAAAAATTATATAAATCCCTAAAGTTCAAAACTATAATAACTAAATTATAATTATGATTATAAAATATGGGGTAAAAATATAATATTGATATATTTAGTCTAGCTATGATATGATAGTAAATATAGTACTGTTTAAAACACAGTAGTTAGAAAGTTTAGTAAAAGAGGTGGAGAGGTTGGAGTTTAGGTCATTAGTTGAAGAGTTTATAATAAACTATGGATTAATTAGTATTTTTATTGTAGTAGCATTAGAATATGCAAACCTTCCTCTACCAAGTGAATTAGTTTTACCATTAGTAGGGATATTTGCATTTAAATATGATATGAATTTTGCACAAGTAGTAACTATATCCATATTAGGAGGAATAACTGGATGTATAGTCAATTATTATTTAGGATATAAATTTGGTAAGCCTTTAATTGAAATTATAATAGGTAAGTTTCCTAAGACTGAAAAATCTGTAATGTCGTCATATTCATGGATAAAAAAATACGATAAAATATCTGTAATGATTTCAAGAGTAGTTCCAGTAGCTAGAACATTTATTTCTATAGTAGCTGGAGTTATAAAAATGAATATAATAACTTTTATAATTTACTCAACTATAGGTATTGGAATATGGAACTTAGCTTTAATTTCAGCAGGATACTTGCTAGGACATAAAATACATATTATAACAACTATATTGAAACAGTACTCTTTATTAGTATGCATAATAGCTGTTATATTTACGATAGTTTATATAATAAAAAGTAGAATAAAAAAAACTCATAAAGACACTTAGTGTCTTTTTTTGATTAAAACTAAAGTAATTATGATTATAAAATACATACATATGATATTTAGTTGAGTATTAATTTTTATAAGTGAAAATTTATAATAAATGTGAAATTGGTGAAAGTTTAGACTATTTCTAAATTTTAAAAGTATAGTTATTTCTTCTACAAATTATGATATAATTCTACATAAAATTTAAAATGTAAAAAAATAGGAGAAATGGAAATGAGTAAACTTAAGAAAAAAATCACCATACCACATACATTTACTATAATATTTTTACTTATTGTAGTAATTGCTATTCTTACATGGATTATTCCAAGTGGGGAATTTCAAAGAATAAATGTAGATGGAAGAATGGTGGTAAAACCAGGAACATATAGACAGGTAGCACCAAACCCTCAGGGAATTCAAGATGTGTTCAAAGCTCCTATAGATGGATTTATTGATGCTGCTGAAGTAGTTGGGTTCGTACTTCTTGTAGGAGGTGCTTTTGGAATAGTTAATAAAACAGGAGCTATAGAATCAGGAATTAATCATACGGTTAAAAAACTCAACAAACTACAAGTATTAATAATACCGGTGTCTATGATTTTATTTGGGTTAGGGGGATCTACTTTTGGTATGAATGAAGAAACCCTACCGTTTTATATGATATTTATACCTTTAATGATGAATTTAGGATATGACTCGTTAACAGCTATAAGTACAGTTTTCATAGGTTCTGGAACAGGTGTGATAGCATCCACTATAAATCCATTTTCAGTTGGTATTGCGCAAGCTTTAGCCAATATAACACCTGGATCTGGAATAGGATATAGAAGTTTAATTTTTGTGGCATTGATGGCGCTTTCAATAAGCTTTGTTATGTTACATGCTCATAAAGTTAAAAGAGACCCTAAAAAGTCGATTGTATATGATTATGATCAAAAAAATAAAGGTGAATTTATTGTAGAGGATTCATCAATAAAGCAGTTTACAAAAAAAGAAGGTATTGTCTTAGCTATATTTATAGGTGGAATGTGTATGATGGTTTATGGGGTTTTAAATTTAGACTGGTACATACCTCAGATAGCTATGATATTTTGTATGATAGGAATTTTTTCAGGCATATTTGGAGGTCTTAAGCAAGATGAAATAGTTGATTCATTTTTAAATGGAGCTTCAGATTTAATATCTGCAGCACTTGCTATTGCATTAGCTCGTGGTATAGTTATAGTAGCTCAGAATGGACATATAATAGATACTTTATTAAATTATTCAGCTGATTTATTAAGTAGACTGCCTAAATTTATATTTATTAATTTATCTTTTGCGTTAGAATCTGTATTGGCATTTTTAATACCGTCATCTTCAGGACTTGCATCACTTACAATACCTGTATTGTCTCCACTTTCAGATTTAGTTGGGGTATCTAGTCAGTTAATAATAACTGCATATCAATTTGGAACGGGTATTATTAATTTAATTACACCTACATCAGGAGTTTTAATGGGAGCATTAGCATTTGCTAAAATACCATGGTCTAAATGGTTAAGATATATCGCTCCGTTAATAGGAGGAATAATTGTAGTGTGTATAGCATTTTTAACAATTGGATTATACATAGGATTTTAATAAAAGTAGCAGCTTATCGATATGATTAAGCTGCTATTTTATTTAAGTGCATAATAAAATTAAATTATAAAAAATATAAATAAATGTTTATTCCTATTAACAAATGTTTATTAGTGTGGTAGAATTACATAATAAATATAAAGTAATGGGGGACTAAATAATGAACAGTATAGAACAAATATTACACTCTATGGATATGCAATATCATGAAAAAAGAGCTAATATGGCAAGATTAGCAGAAGATTCTTTAGCGCCTTTAAAAATAAGCGAAGAAACGAAGTCTTATTTAGATAGAAAAATATTATGTGATATGAATGAAGGTGCTAGACCATATAGACCTAGATACGTATTACCTGACTATGTAAAGTTTATAAAACAAGGTAGTGAGTACTTAGATATACAGCCACCAAAAGATTTATATGAGGCTGTTAATGCAATGTTAATACTTTATAAATATGTACCATCTATAACTGGGTATCCTGTTTATGTAGGGCAAATAGACGATGTATTAGAACCATTTATGGATACTGTAAGTGAAAAAGAAGCTTACAATCTAATAAAAATGCTACTTATAAATATAGATAGAACGTTACCTGATGCATTTGTTCATATGAATATAGGACCAAAAGATAGCAGAGTGGGAAGGCTAGTAATACAAATAGAAAGAGAACTTAGAAAAGCTATACCTAATGTTACTTTAAAGTGTAGTGAAGAAACTCCAGATGATCTTATAAAGTATGGTATAGAATCAGCTCTTGAAAATATAAAACCATATTTTGTAAATCATAAATTAATGACTAATGATTTAGGGGAAGATTATGGTGTAGTTAGTTGTTATAACTCACTTAGAATAGGTGGTGGAGCACATACACTAACTAGATTAAATTTAAAAGCATTAGCAGAAGAAAGTAAAGATTATGAAGATTTTATGAATGTACAACTTCCGAAGGCAGTAAAATCACTATCAGAACTTACAAATGCTAGAATCAAATATTTAGTTGAAGATGTTAAGTTCTTTGAAAGTTCATTCTTAGCAAAAGAGGGGTTAATAGATTTAAATAAATTTACATCTATGCCAGCTATATATGGAACTTTTGAATGTGTTGAAATATTTACAGGAAAACAAATGGGTCATGATGAAAGAGCTAATGATGTAGCAGAAGAAATATGCAAACGATTTGCTGAATTAGTTAGAAATGAAGATGCGCTATATTGTGGCGGGACAAAAGGTAAGCATGGAGTCCATGCACAAGGGGGATTAGAATCGGACACAGATACAACTCCAGCAATTAGAATTAAGTATGGATGCGAGCCTGATATATTTGATCATATTAATTTATCAGGAAAACTTCACAAGTATTTTGATACAGGGTGTAGTGATATATATTTATTTGATGAAACTGCAAAAAATAATATAGATGGAATGCTTAGAGTTGTAAAAGGAGCTCTTGAAAATGGAATAAGAGTATTATCTATAAACAGTGATTCTTCAGAATTCGTAAGAATAACTGGATACTTAGTTAAAAAGACTGATATAAATAAATTTAATGAAGGCAAAAACTTAAGAGAAGACTCAGTTGTTTTAGGTGCATTAAGTATGAAAAATGGAATTGAAGAAAGAAAGGTAAGAACTGTTTAATGAAAGCTCCTGTTAATAAAATTATAAATATGAGTTTTATAGACGGCCCTGGATGTAGGATAAGTATATTTTTGCAAGGCTGCAATATGGAGTGTATATATTGTCACAATCCAGAAACTCAAAATATTTGCTTTTCATGCAAAGAGTGTATAGATGTATGCAAGGCAGGGGCGCTTACATTTGAAGGTAAAATAAAATATGATAAAAATAAATGCATAAATTGTGATGAATGTATAGGTGTGTGTAAGAAATTTGCTTCACCTAAAATTACTTATTACGATACAACTGAACTATTTAACTATATCAATAAATATAAAAACCTTATAGATGGTATTACGTTTTCTGGAGGAGAGTGTACTATTTATAGTGACTTTATAGTAGAATTTGCTGATATTATTCATGAAAAAACAAATCTAAATGTTTTTGTTGATACAAATGGAAATGTAAAAGAAAAAGATATTGATAAGCTTATAGAACATGTAGATGGATTTATGTTTGACTTAAAGGCGTTTAAAGGGGATACTCATATCAAGGTTACAGGAATAGAAAGTAATATAGTTTTTAATAATATAAATAAATGTGCTAAGACTGGAAAACTATATGAAATAAGAACTGTATTAATCGAAAATATAAATGATGATTGGGATACATTTATAGATGAGGTTGAATATATAAAAAATTTAAATGGATATACTAAATTTAAATTAATACCGTTTAGGAAATATGGAGTAAAAGGAGAACTTTCTAATTTTAGAGATTATCCGAAAGAAAAATACATGAAATACCATGAAAAAGCGAAAGAAGTATTAAAAGAAAGAATGATAAACCCTATTATTTAATATAATGAATATATATGTAAACCTAGGTAACAAATTGTTATCTAGGTTTTTTTTATGCAATAAAATAGAGTACGAAAGCTTGGAATTAGCGAAGGACATACATTTATAAAAATAGAAAACTAATTACATGAATAAATGTATGGGGGGATAATATGAAAGAAAAGGTTATAGAAAAAACTATTGAATGGGCAAAGGTTATAACGTTAGCTATATGTATGGGGCTTATAGTTACATACTTTATTGTACCTACAGTTGTAAGTGGAGAATCCATGTATCCAACTTTAAATACTAAGGATTACTTGATAATAAATAAGTTAGCATATAAAACTGGAAATCCAAATAGAGGAGACATAGTAGTATTTAAAACTGATTTGAAAAGTAGGGATGGAGAGAAAAAAAGTTTAGTGAAAAGAATTATAGGACTTCCAAATGATCATTTAGTAATCAAAAGTGGGCAAGTTTATATAAATGATAAACTAATAGATGAACCTTATTTAGAAGATACTTACACAGCTGGAGATATAGATATAAAAATACCAAGTGACAGCTATTTTGCTATGGGTGATAATAGATTAGTAAGTAAAGATAGTAGAGATTCTGACGTTGGAGTTGTGAATAAGAATGAAATAGTTGGTGAAGTAAGTATGAGATTGTTTCCATTTAAAGAAGTTGGGACTATTGGATAATTTGTAATATTAAAGTGCGTACCATAATACATATGTATTATAGTACGCATATTTTATTTGTAAATAAAATAATAAGAAATGCTTAATAAAAAAGTCTTAAAAGGAAGAAACACTAATAAAAATAGTAAAAAATGTTAAAAAGGCTTTAGAAATTAAACAAAACAATATATAATGTAATTGAGGTAAAATTTTAAATTGGGTATATATTTATAAAATTAGGAGTGTGAGGATATAGTGAATCAGTTAAAAATAACTGAAACAGCATTAAGGGATGGGCATCAGTCTTTAATTGCTACAAGGTTAACCACAGAAGAAATACTACCTATATTGGAAACTATGGACAAGGTAGGATATCACTCTATGGAAGTTTGGGGTGGAGCGACGTTTGATGCATGCATACGTTTTCTAAACGAAGACCCATGGGAAAGATTAAGGGAAATAAGAAAAAGAGTAAAAAATACTAAACTACAAATGCTTTTAAGAGGACAAAATCTTCTTGGATATAGAAACTATGCAGATGACCTAGTTGATAAATTTATTAAACTTTCGCTGGAAAACGGTATCGATATAATAAGAGTATTTGATGCGTTAAATGATGTTAGAAATATCGAAGCATCTGTGAAAGCTATCAAAAAATATGGTGGGCATTGCCAGTGTGCAATTTCTTACACTACAAGTGATGTTCATACAACAGAGTATTACTTAGGTCTTTTAAAGGACATGGAATCTATGGGGGCAGATTCTATATGTATAAAAGATATGGCTGGAGTTTTAACTCCGTATAACGCTTATGAGCTAGTCAAAAAGATGAAATCTATAAGTAACCTGCCAATAGAATTACATACGCATTGTACTAGTGGGATAGCGGATATGATATATATGAAAGCTGTTGAGGCTGGAGTAGATATAATAGATACCGCAATATCTCCATTTTCGGGAGGAACATCTCAACCTCCAACAGAATCCTTAGCTGTAACATTTAGTGAAATGGAAAGAAATCCAGGATTAAATATGGAAGCTTTACTAGAAGTTGCAGAATACTTTAAACCTATAAGAGATAAATATATGGAACAAGGTACTTTAAATCCAAAAGTGCTATTGACAGAGCCTCAAACTTTAAATTATAAGGTTCCAGGTGGAATGCTTTCTAATTTACTTTCTCAGTTAAAGCAACAAAATGCAACTGAAAAATACGAAGATGTATTAAAAGAAGTTCCAAGAGTTAGAGCAGATCTTGGATACCCTCCATTAGTTACGCCTATGAGTCAAATGGTAGGAACTCAAGCTTTATTCAATGTATTAACTGGAGAGAGATATAAACTAGTTCCAAAAGAAATAAAAGATTATGTAAAAGGACAATATGGAAAAGCTCCAGCACCTATAGATAAAGATATTAAGAAAAAAATAATAGGTGAAGAAGAAGTTATAACTATAAGACCAGCAGATCTTTTAGAACCAGAATTTGAAAAGATAAAGTCTGAAGCTGGAAAATTAGCTAAGTGTGATGAAGATGTATTAACATATGCATTATTCCCACAAGTAGCACCGAACTTCTTAGAAAATAAATACAATCCAAAAAAAGAAGAAGAGTTAAGTGAAGAAAATAAAATTCACTATATAACAGTAACTATGTAGAAAATGGGTGATAATTAATGTTTGGTAATGAAATAAGTATAATGGAAGCTATCAATATAACTATATCTAGTATGACTATAGTATTTTTAACTTTAATATTGATATCTCTTGTATTATCTTCGTTTAAATATATATTTAAAGCAAAATCACAAGTAAAAACAGTTATTAAAAAAGAAGTAGAAAAAGAGCAAATAGCTTTTGATGAAGATGATGAAGAAGATAGAGTAGTAGTTGCACTTGCAGCATCTATAATGGCAGGTGAAGGAAAAATAAATCCTAATCTTCATGTAAAGAGAATAACAAGAATAAAATAATAGCTATAATAATGAATTTTTTAAGGGAGAGATAAAAATGAGCGCTAAAACATATCACATAACATTAAATGGAAAAGTTTATGAAGTTGAGATTGAAGAAGTAAAAAAAGGAGAAAGACCACAGCCTACAATTCAAGAGAAAGCACCACAAACTAAGAAGGAAGTTCAAGTTGCAGGTTCAGGAGAAGCTATAGATGCTCCAATGCCAGGAACTATAGTAAATATAATGGTTAGTAATGGTGACAAAGTAAAGAAAGGCCAAGTTATAGCTATACTTGAAGCTATGAAAATGGAAAATGAAATAGTAGCTCCAATAGATGGAACAGTTATTTCTGTTGATGTTGAAAAAGGTCAAAATGTAAATCTTGGGGATAGCTTATTACAAATAGGATAATCGTATAGAAAATAGGGGGCGTTACTGTGTTAGAAATGTTACAGACTTTCTTTGCAAACACTGGATTTGCAATAGTAGATTATAGACAAATAATAATGATTTTAATAGCATGTGTATTTTTATACTTAGCTATAGCAAAGGGGTATGAACCATATCTTTTAATACCTATATCTATAGGTATGCTTCTTGCGAATATGCCAGGAGTTGACTTAATGAAAGCAGCTACCGATTCGGAAAATGGAGGACTTTTATATTACTTATATCAAGGAACAAAATTAGGAATTTATCCACCTCTAATATTTTTATGCATAGGTGCAAGTACAGATTTTGGCCCGATAATTGCAAATCCTAAAACACTTTTACTAGGAGCAGCAGCTCAATTTGGTGTATTCTTTGCATTTATGGGAGCTATATTATTAGGATTTACAGGCCCAGAATCGGCATCTATAGGTATAATTGGGGGAGCGGATGGTCCAACAGCGATATATTTAACAGGAAAATTAGCGCCACATCTATTAGGAACTATAGCTCTTGCAGCATATTCTTATATGGCACTAGTTCCAGTTATACAACCTCCAATAATAAAAGCTCTAACTACTAAAGAAGAACGTATGGTAAAAATGGAGCAATTAAGACCTGTTTCAAAAACAGAGAAAATAATATTTCCAATAGTTATAATGATATTAGTTATAGGCTTATTGCCAACAGCAGCACCTCTTATAGGTATGCTTATGTTTGGAAACTTAATAAAAGAAAGTGGAGTAGTACCAAAGTTAGTTGAAACTGCAACAGGACCTATGCTATACATAATAACTATAATATTAGGATTAACTGTTGGAGCGACAGCAAATGCAGAGACATTTTTAACTTCACAAACGTTAGGAATAACTGCTATGGGACTTGTAGCATTTGCAGTAGGAACAGCAGCAGGAGTTTTATTTGGTAAAATAATGTACAAAGTAAGCGGAGGAAAGGTTAATCCAATGATAGGAGCAGCAGGAGTTTCAGCAGTTCCTATGGCAGCAAGAGTTGTTCAAAAGGTTGGTCAAAAAGAAAATCCTTCAAACTTCTTACTTATGCATGCAATGGGACCTAATGTTGCAGGAGTTATAGGATCAGCTGTAGCAGCAGGAGTTTTATTACAATTATTTGTTAAATAATAAAAATAAAAGCTATTTTGATATAAGATATGAGTTCTAGCTTTAGAGCTTCTTATATTGAAATAGCTTTTTAGCTGTAGTTATCGTTAACTTAAAAATTTAAATAGTTGACAAAAAGGTTTTAATCTATGTACAATAAAAATGTAAACTACTTAAATTATAAGGTTAACTAATAAGGAGGATATATGAAACTAAACACTAAAGAATTAATAATTTGTGCCATGTTTGCAAGCATAACAGCTATTTTAGCTCAAATTGCAATACCACTTCCATTTTCAACAGTTCCACTTACTATGCAAGTATTTGCAGTAACAATAAGCGGAGTAATACTTGGGGCAAAAAAAGGATTTGTAACTCAGGTTATATATATATTATTGGGAGCTATAGGAATGCCCGTATTTGCACAAATGAGCGGAGGAGCTGGCATATTATTTGGATATACAGGTGGGTTTATAATGGCTTTTCCATTAATGGCATTATTAATAGGATATGTAAGCGATAAATATGACACTATATTACCTATAATGATAGCTATGATTGTGTCTCTTATGATAAATTATACCATAGGAACATTATGGTATTCATTTGTAGCTGGAGTTGGATTTATGGAAGGATTTGTGGTGTGTGTAGCACCTTTTATAGTGGTAGACTTATTTAAAGTAGCACTAGCTACTACTATTGGAATTAATGTAAAAAGAAGAATTAAAAAAGAGGCATTTTTATGTTAGAAATTAGACCTCACCACTTTTTTTGTATGAAAGCTTTCATAGGAAGAGGTTACAGTAAAGACTTTACTGATAATATGACAGATATTATTTTAAGTTTAAATAAATCTAAAAATCAAGATATAAAAATTACTCCTAGCTTAGATAGTGTATGTTGTAAATGTCCTAATAATATAGATTATAAGTTTTGTACTACAGATAAAGAAGTAATTGAAATGGATAAAAAGATAATGAATTATTTCAATATAGAAGAAGGCATATATAAATATGAAAAAATTGAAAATTTGATATATAATAATATAAGTGAAGAGATAATTGAAGAAGTTTGCAAAAGTTGTAGTTGGTATAAAAAGACAAACTGTAAAGAACTTATACTATTAAAATCAAAAGGAGAACTTTTAGTAAATGGTAAGTAGTACATTTAATACAAATGAAATAATAACTATTGTTATGGCTATGATTGAAGATATAAAAA
This sequence comes from Paraclostridium sp. MRS3W1, assembly GCF_032465715.1. Classification (NCBI taxonomy): domain Bacteria; kingdom Bacillati; phylum Bacillota; class Clostridia; order Peptostreptococcales; family Peptostreptococcaceae; genus Paraclostridium; species Paraclostridium sp. MRS3W1. The sequence continues at coordinate 12,776 of NZ_JAWDJM010000087.1, forward strand.
ATGAATCAATTTATGGTATAGAAAGTGATGAATTAAATATACCTAATGATATAAGTGAAAAAATAGATAATCTAGGAGATATAGAATGTGAAAAATTCTTTAGCTTACTAGATGAAATATCTAATAGAGTATATAATTTGAAAAATGGAGAGCTTCATGAATTAAATATTATTCATAAGGAAATTATTGAATTTTCAAGTGTTTATCTTAAAGAATATATGGTTTAAAATAAAAGTGTTATCTAAAATATTTTAGATAACACTTTTATTTTATATGTTTAAATATAGAAAAAATCTATTCTTTATAATAATATATACATATAAATAGTATGGAGGAAAAATTATGAAGATCCTTGTGGTAGAAGATAATTTAAGTTTATTAAAAAGTATTAAAAAAGAATTAGAAAATCACTTTCAAGTTGAGTGTACAGGTAATGGTGAAGATGCATATTTTCTTATAAAGCAAAATATTTATGATCTTGTAGTATTAGATTTAATGCTTCCTGGAATGGATGGAATTCAGATATTAGAAAAAATACGTAAAGAAAATGAAGATGTATTAGTTTTAATTTTAACAGCAAAAGAAAGTTTAGATGATAAAGTTAAAGCATTTATGTTAGGTGCTAATGATTATCTAACTAAACCATTTTATATGGAAGAATTAGTAGCTAGAATATATGCAATGTTAAGAACTAAAGGTAAAATTGATAGTAAAAATACTTTAGAATTTAAAGGGTTAAAGCTTGATTTAAATAAAAAAATTGTAACTATAGATGACAATGAGATAGAAATTCCAAATAAACAATTCAATTTATTAGAATATTTACTTTTAAATAAAGGAACGATATTGTTAAAAGAGCAAATTTTTGATAGAATTTGGGGAATGGAAAGTGACTCAACTATAGATATAGTGGAAGTATACATAAGTAATCTTAGGAAAAAGCTAAGTAAATATGGGTATCATAAATACATAATCACAAAACGAAGAGTGGGGTATATGTTTGATGATAAATAATGATATTTTATATAGTACTAGAAAAAACCTTATAAAAATAAATATAGCTGTTGTTGGTAGCTTTTTAATAATATTTTCACTTTGTATATATAGTTATTTTAAGGTTCAAACATATAATAATGTAGATACACACTTAAAAGAAGAATTAGAATATATAGGAATGCAACTGGATGTGAATAATTTATATTCTACGCCTAAACTATTAGATCCTAAAAATATGGTATATATATACAAAGATAGTAAGGTGAAATTCTTTACTCCAAATGGTTATTTTAAAGATTCTATACCATATAATAACAGTAATGGATTAGGGTTTAATACCTATAAACATAACTCATATACATTTAGAGAGCTTAAATTCAATGTAAATGGATATACAATTCAAATTATAAGAAATATAGATTCTGAAATGGGACTTTTAAACAAACTATTAGTTATATTTTTTATAGGAACAGTTTTAGCTATAGTAACAACTTATTTCATAGCTTTATACTTAACAAAAAAAGCACTTGTTCCAATTGAAAAAACATGGAGTAATCAAGTGAAATTTATACAAGATGCATCTCACGAACTGAGAACACCTATAACTATAATTTCATCTAAGCTAGAAAGCTTATTAAAAAATCCTGAAAACTCTATAAGTGATGAAATTGAAACTATTGCAGATGCGATGAAAGAAAATAGAAGATTAAAAAAAATGGTAAACGATTTACTAGATTTAACTAAAGAAGAAAGTATAACCAAATTGAATCTAGAGGAATTTGATGTATATGAATTAATAAAAAATATAAGTAATGACTATATGGAAATTTCAGATATACATGAAAAGAAATTTAGTTATAGTTTTAATGGAAATAATCCTTTTATAGTAAGTGACAAATGCAAGTTAAGACAATTATTAATAATTTTTATTGATAATGCATTTAAATATACAAATGAAGGTGACAATATAAATATAAGTGTAAATAATAAAGAAAATATATGCATCATATCTATAAGAGATAGTGGAATAGGAATTGATGAAAAAGATATAAATTTAGTTTTTGATAGATTTTTTAGAAGTGATGCTGTAAGAGAAAGTGGAATTGATGGATCGGGAATAGGTCTTAGTATTGCCAATATGATTGTAAAGAGTTTAAAAGGAAATATAAAAGTTTATTCTAAACTAAATGAGGGCACAGAATTTAATATAACTTTACCGAAAAAGCTAAAAAATAATTGATTTAGAAAACAGTGTATGGGTATAATTAGAATATCTTAATAAGAGTAATTAATTTACAGAAATGTGATAAAGTTACAGAATAAAAGTTCTTTATAAAATATAATATAATAAAGAATTAAATAGTAAAAATTAAAATAAATATATAGATATATTAGGAGGAAAATATTATGGCTAAAATAATAAATACAGGGAATTTTAGAGGTGCAGTAGAAGATAATCAAGGTGTTGTAGTTGTAGACTTTTTTGCAACATGGTGTGGACCTTGCAAAATGTTAGCTCCAGTATTTGAAAGTGTTTCAGAAGAATTAAATAATGCTAAATTTGTAAAGGTTGACATAGATGAAAGTTTAGAATTAGCTCAAAAATTTGGAATATCAACAGTTCCAACTATGATGATATTTAAAGATGGTAAAGTAGTTGATAAATTAGTTGGATTTATGCCAAAAGAAAGTTTAAAAGCTAAAGTAGAAGCTCATTTATAAAATTTATTAAATGATTGGACTTATTAGGGTGCTAAGTTATATTAGCACCCTAAATTACATATATTTAATGGGTAAATAATTTGAAAGAAGGTGGATTTAATGAGATATGATATAGCTGTAATAGGAAGCGGTCCAGCAGGAATATCTGCAGCAATAAATGGAACGATAAGAAATAAAAAAGTAATTTTATTTGGAAATGATGATTTAAGTGCTAAATTAGTTAAAGCTCCATCAATAGATAATTACTTAGGATTTTATGATATAAGTGGAAATGATTTAAAGGATAAATTTAAACAACATTTAGAAGATATGAATATTGAAATTACTAAGTTAAAAATAAATAATGTATATGCTATGGGAGAGTATTTTACATTAATGGCTGGAGATGAAATGGTTGAAGCTAGCACTGTTATAATAGCAACAGGCGTTGAATATGGAAAGCCTATAAAAGGTGAAGAAGAATTTTTAGGAAAAGGTGTAGGATATTGCGCAACTTGTGATGCACCATTATATAGAGATAAAAATGTTGCAGTAATAGGTTATAATCATGAGGCTGAAGAAGATGCAAACTTCTTGAGTGAAATTGCGGCTAAAACATATTTTATACCTATGCATAAAAATGAACTTAATTTAAATGAAGATATAGATGTTATAAAAGATTTTCCACTTGAGATACAAGGTGATAATTTAGTTAATAAATTGAAGCTTAGAAATCAAGAATTAGATGTTGATGGTGTATTTGTTATGAAAGATAGTGCTTCTCCAAAGGCTTTAGTACCAGGAATAGAAACTGAAGGAGTACATATAAAAGTTAATATAAATATGGAAACTAATATACCAGGATGCTATGCTTGTGGGGATTGTGCAGGTAAGCCATATCAGTATTTAAAATCAGCAGGTCAAGGTCAAATAGCTGCACTTAATGCAGTTAGCTATTTGGATAAAAAGAAGAGAGAAAGCCTAAAATAAAAATACAGAAAACCTCCTTTTATTTTTAAAGGAGGTTTTTATAATTTAATCATTTAATATTTTTTTATTTTTTAAGTTGATTGCAATTATAATTGCGCAAATAGTTAAAACTATAGTTGCGCATATTCCAGCTTCTGGACCGAAAATTCCACCAGATACAATTTCACTTCCTCTTAATTTTAAATCAAAAATAGAACCTATTAAAGCCTTACCTCCGCTAACCTCGAATCCAAAAACATTTCCTTGAGAAAAATTCCAAGCTGCATGAATTCCACATACTCCCCATAAATCATTTGTCTTTATTACATACATACCTAAAAATAATCCAACTAAAATTATATTAAGTACAGCAATAAATGTTATACCTGGATTAGCTAAATGAACAACGCCAAAGAACACTGAAGATACTATTAGGCCTACTACCGGAGTATATTTTGCTCCTAAAACATTCATAAGCCAGCCTCTAATAACTATTTCTTCATTGGCACTTTGAATCATCCAAGCTGGAATGATTAGTAAAACATTTGATAAGGCAAGAGTTCCGATTGCTTGTCTTGGAGTATTTTCCACAGTAACAGAACCAAATAAGTATAATAAAGCTACAGTTGAAGTCATCATCACAAGACCTATAAAAAATCCTTTTAGATATTTTATAATGAAATTATTGCTGGCAAAACCTATAGAAGAAAATTTTCGCTTTTCAATAAACTTAACCCACAAAAATACCATTAATATAGTTGGTAAAGTTAGCAGTATATGTTCTAAAAATAAATTAGCAAAATTAGGACTTAAGTTCAAAATAGAAGATAAATTATCAAATTGGTTATATATAACAGGTATTAAAAATCCTCCTAAAATTTGACCAAATATGATCATTAAAAGTGCTAATATTGGACCTAGAATGATATTTGCTAAATATCTACTTTCTTTTGCTTCAATAAATAGATTGTTCTTTGGTAAAAACAAATCTATCACCTCCTATTGTTAATATTTGTATATAAACTTATAATATGCTTTGATTTAACAAATTTTAAAACTTTATTAAATTAGAAAAATATTATAGTAGAAATAAAAAAACATATGTGCTATTATAATTAATACCAGGTGATAATACTTTGTTATTATATCAAAACATAATACAAGAAAGCATTATACTTGTAAAGTTCTAGTTTTGGAGGAATTTAAATGAGTAATATAAAATTGGTATGTGACAGTTTGTCGGATATACCTAAAGAATTGATAAAAACATATGATATACATATAGTTCCATTAACTGTTATATTTGATAATAAAGAGTACATTGATGGAGTTGATTTAAGCAAAGAAGAGTTTTATAAAATGTTAAGAAATAGTGAAAATATGACTAAAACATCTCAATGTACATATATACAATTTTTAGATACTTTTAAAAAATATATAAGTCAAGGTAAAGATATACTTTATATAGGAGGTTCATCAGCTGCATCGGGAACATTACAAAGTGCAACTATGGCAAAAAACGACTTAGATGGAGAGATATATATATTTGATACACAAAATTTATCTATAGGGAGTTCTTGTTTTGTTTTATCAGCAGCAGAAATGATTGAAAATGGAGAATCTATAGATAATATAATTAATCATCTAGAAGAAATTAAGAAAGGTATAAATATATTTTTTACTGTAGACACATTAGATTATTTACAAAAGGGCGGAAGGCTATCTTTAGCAAAGGCAACTATAGGAAATATGTTGAATATAAAGCCGATCCTTTCTGTAGAAGACGGTATTGTAAAGCCTGCAGGGCAAGTAAGAGGAAAAAAGCAAGTTTTAAGTAAAATAATAAATACAATAAAAGAAAATATAGGAAGTGATTTAAGCAAAAAAAGAGTAATGCTTACTTATGGAGATAATGAACTTGAGCTTATTTCATTTAAAGAAAGAATAGAAGAAGAATTCGATGTAAGTAATATAATAGTTGAAAATGTTAGTTCAAGTATATGCTCACATACAGGACCTGGCATAATAGGTATAGTTTGTGCTGATATATAAAAAGACTGTTTCAAATTAATTTGAAACAGTCTTTTTAATAAATTAAATTAAGCTAAGCCAAATAAATTAAATATACAAGTTGTTGAAAAGCATACTATAAACGCAACTAGAGTAGGCATTAAAAATCCAACTGCAGTCCATTTAAGACTTTGTGTTTCCTTTTTTATTGTCCATAGTGTTGTTGCACAAGGCCAATGCAGAAGGCTAAATAGCATTGTATTTATGGCAGTTAAATAAGTCCAGCCATTATCTTTCAAAACCTCTCCAAGTGCATTTAAACTATCGAATTCAATCATGGAACCTGTTGCCAAATAAGACATTAACAGTATTGGTATTACAATCTCGTTTGCAGGGAATCCTAAAATGAATGCAAGTAATATAAACCCATCAAGTCCAATGAAGCTTGCGGTTGGATCTAAAAAGCTTGCTACGTGTGATAATACACTCATATCACCTATATAAATATTTGCAAATACCCATGTAATAAGACCTGCAGGTATTGCAACTACTACAGCTCTACCCAATACGAAAATAGTTCTATCTATTATAGATGTATATATAACTCTACCTATTTTAGGTGTTCTGTAAGGTGGAAGTTCTAATGTAAAAGTTGAAGGAACTCCCTTTAATAGTGTTTTAGATAAAATATAAGAAACTAATAGAGTAGTTACAATTCCAAATATTATACAAAGTGCTATACAAAGGGCAACAATAGTACTACTCACAAAAGAGTTTTTGATAAAATATGTGAAAAAAATTGTAGCTATAGCTATTAATGTAGGGAAACGCCCATTACAAGGTACAAAGTTATTTGTAAGTATAGCGATTAACCTTTCTCGAGGAGAATCTATAATTCTACATCCTATAACACCTGCTGCATTGCATCCAAATCCCATACACATAGTTAAACATTGTTTGCCATGGCAACAAGCTTTTTTAAACATATGATCTAGATTGAAGGCCACTCTAGGTAAATATCCGAAATCTTCAAGAAGAGTGAAAAGCGGAAAAAATATTGCCATAGGAGGAAGCATAACTGAAATAACCCATGCGAGAGTTCTATACATTCCAAAACTAATCATTTCGTTTAACCACAAAGGACAATGAATAGATGATAAAAGACTATACAAAATAGGCTCAAATTTGAATAGTAAATTAGATAGAAGATTTGATGGAACGTTGGCACCTTCAATAGTAATCCAAAGGACTATACAAAGCATTAAAAGCATTAATGGCAATCCAAGTATTTTAGATGTAATTATTTTATCAATTTTTTCATCTCTATGGAATTTGCTTTTATTTTGTATTATTACACTTTTATCATAAAGTTTTTTTGCATATTCATACATATTCATACTCATAGAATCTCTAATTGAAACTTTATTAATATCCTCTGGTAATTTTGCTTTTATTTTATCTATTTCAGTTTTGTAGTCTCCATTTATATAATTATTCATAGAGTCATATATACTATTATCTCCATCAATTAACCTAAGACCTAACCACCTAGATTTTATATAAGGTATACTTGAAGATAAATCACTTTCTATAATTTTTAACAAATCTTCTATATTTTCATTATATTTTATTATCTTATTATTATAGTGGTAAGAATTAGTTACGACTAAATCTAAAGTTTCAAGTAAATTATCCATGCCTTCACCGCTTCTAGCTGATGTTAAAACAACAGGAATTCCAAGTTGATTTTCTATAATTTCTTTATTTATAAAAATACCTTTTTTTCTTGCTTCATCAACTAGATTTATACAAAGTATAACATTATCTGTAAGTTCCATCACTTGAAAAGCTAAATTTAAATTACGTTCTAATGAAGTGGCATCAGCCACAACTATAACAGCATCTGGATTTCCAAAGCAAGCAAAATCACGGGCTACTATTTCTTCTTGGGATGCTGCAAATAATGAATAAGTACCTGGTAAATCAATCAAAGCAAAATCTTTTGAATTATATTTAAAGTCCCCTCTAGCTGTACACACTGTTTTTCCCGGCCAATTTCCAGTATGTTGCTTAAGTCCAGTTAAATAGTTAAACACAGTACTTTTTCCTGTATTAGGATTTCCAGCAAGAGCTATTATATATTGATTATCTTTTTTGTCTATGTTAAACATATCTTTTAATGATTTTATCTTAGTTGAATTATAAGTTAACCCCATAATTTTATCCCCCCTTTTTTTAATTTAAGGTTTATATATATGAAACTAAAATTTTTTGACCTTCTTCTTTTCTAAGTGCAATCATAGCACCTCGTATATTATATACAGTTAAATTATCTTTAGGACCACGTCTAACGACATCTATTAAAGCACCATTAGTTAAGCCAAGCGCTAACATTCGCTCTCTTAGGTAACCTTCTGATAAAAGTCCTTCTACCTTAACGGTGCTACAAATATCTACATCAGTAAGCTTTACCATAAAAATACCTCCATTTAAATAAAGTAAGAAAAAATTTTAGCCTAAGCTAAATTTCTTACAATAAATATTATGAAAAATTTTATTAGAATGTTACATTAATTTAGAATATATTACATGAAAATCTAATATAGTAGATATGAGATTAGATTTAGGAGGAGAAAGTTTGAGGGATCTTAATCAGTTTTATACATTTAAAGAATATATGAAAGATAATAGTCTAAGTCCTAATGAAGAAGACTATATTGAAATGATTTATAGATTACAAAGTGAAAATGAAAATGTAAAAATAAAAGATTTATCAAAAGCTTTAAATATAAAACCATCATCTGTAAGTAATATGGTAAGAAAATTACAGCAAAAAAAATTATTAACACATGAACTTTATGGATCAATAAATTTAAGCGATTTAGGTGCAGATATGGGAAAAAAATTTTTAGAAAGACATAATACTATATACGAATTTTTAAAATTAATTGGATTGGATGAATACTTGCATGAAGAAACGGAAAAAATAGAACATACGATAAGTCTAGAAACTTTAGTAAGAATAAACAATTTGATTAATTTTTTTGAAGAAAATGAAGGGATATTGGAAAGGCTAAAAGTATATCAAAACTTGTAAGACATATTACATATATTAGTCGAAAATTATTAAATTGAAAAATATTACAATAATGTAACTGTGAAAATCTTAATTAATGATATAACATATATAAGGTAAATAATAATTATATGTACAAAATTCAAATGAATAATATGTAGTTTTAATTTAGGAAAAATAATTAATTCAAAAAACATATCAAGATCATATAGATTTCACATTGAAAAACTACAATTAGAGTTAAGAAGGAAGTGAGAGGATATGACTATAGTTTTAATAACTGCAGTTTTATTAGTATTAATGTACGGATTATATGTTGCTGCATATATATCTGAAAACGTAGTTGATGACAGTATATAATAGAAAGATAATATATAAAAAGCCTTAGAAATTTTTCTAGGGCTTTTATTTTTTAGTCTATATTTGTATAAAAAGCTATACCAATACTTCCAGGACCAACATGAAGACCGATTACAGGACCTATTGATTGTATTTTAACTGTAGTATTTAATTTTTTTTCTAAATAACTAGCAAGTTGAAGACCTTCTTCTTCACAATTTATATGGTGGACTATTACATCTCCAAGACCTTTATTGTCAATTTCTTCAAAAAATGTAGATACTAACTTGTCTATAGCTTTTTTTCTGGTTCTTACTTTTGTAAAAACAGAAGTGGTACCATCTGTAACTGTTAAAATAGGTTTTATTTGCAAGATAGAACCTAAAAGAGCAGAAGCACTTCCTATTCTGCCTCCTTTTTTTAAATAATCTAGAGTATCAGGAGAGAATATAAATTTACTATTAGATAAAACTTTATTTGTTCTATCTATAACTTCATCCATAGATTTACCATCAATTGCTAAACGCGCAGCTTCAATAGCTGCAAATCCCATTTGCATACAGTTTGTCTTTGAATCTATTATATTAATATCTGCATTAGGATAGTCTTCTAAAATCATATTTTTTATTAGGTTAGCACTAGAATATGTACCACTCATATTTGAAGATAGAAAAATTCCTAAAATAGAATCACCATTTTCCACTATACTTTTAAATACATTTAGCATTTCATCTGGAACTGGTTGAGATGATTTAGGTATCTCAGATAAAGCATCCATTTTAGTATAGAAAGTTTTATTATCTAAGTTCAACTCACGGAAACTTTCATTATCCATAAAAACATTAAGAGAGACTACCTTTATATCGAATTTTTCTATGTATTCAGCAGGTATGTAAGATGTACTATCTGTAATTATTTTAATACCCATAAAAACCTCCTTCTATATATATAAATATATTTATAAAAACTGCGATAATTCATTATATAATAAAATGATTGGATTGTAAAATATAATAAGGCACTATACAGTGCCTCTTATTATATAATATTATTTACAATTTTTACAAATACCATGAAGTATAACAGTACAAGATGTAATTTCTATATCGAGTTCGTTAGAAATAGCTGAAGGAATATTCTTTAATATATCTGAATGAATATCTTGTATGTTTCCACAAACGTCGCAAATCATATGATTGTGTTCTATTACGTTAGCATCAAATCTATCGGGAAGACCAGGCATACTAACTTTTTGAATATAACCGTGATTTACAAGTTGAGATAAATTTCTATAAACGGTACCTAAACTTAAGTTTGGATTATCCTTTTTTAGATAATCATATATAAAATCTGCAGTAGGATGAACCGTGTTGTCCTTAACGGCGTTTAGTATAAGTTCTCTTTGTTTTGAAAATTTCAAAATACCACCTGCTTATCATTGTTTTTATCATAAATATACCCTAAAGAGTTAATTTATAATCAAATTATATTATAAACTAAAATTAAAAATAATAAAATAGAGTAGCCTAATAAATAAGCTACTCTAGGATTATGTGAATTGAGAAATGACGATAAAATATTATTTAGTAAAGTGTCTTTCTAGTAGGCCTAAGAATGCTTTACCATGTCTAGCTTCATCTTTACACATTTCATGAACTGTATCATGTATAGCATCAAGTCCTAACTCTTTAGCTCTTTTAGCTATTTTTAATTTTCCTTCAGTTGCACCGTATTCAGCTTCAACTCTAGCTTTTAAGTTGGCTTGAGTATCAGCAACAACAACTTCGCCTAATAACTCAGCGAATTTAGCTGCATGCTCAGCTTCTTCAAATGCTATTCTTTTATAAGCTTCAGCTACCTCTGGGAAACCTTCTCTATCAGCTTGACGGCTCATAGCTAAATACATACCAACTTCTGTACATTCTCCAACGAAGTTAGCTCTTAAACCTTCAACTATTTCAGCATCTATTCCTTGAGCAACACCTATTCTATGTTCGTCAGCCCAAACCATTTCTCCTGACATTTCATTAAACTTATCAGCTCCAACTTTGCAAACTGGACAGATTTCTGGAGCAGTTTCTCCCTCATGTATATATCCACATACTGTACAAACAAATTTTTTCATTATATATTCCTCCTTAAAATTAAAAGTAGTAATCATTACTATTATTAACTACAAATTAATGATACAATAAAGTTATAATTCTGTCAACAGTTTTAAATTAAATAAATTATAAATACTATCACAATATTTATAAAAGAAGAGACTAATAGGTGTGAAAAATATGCATAATAAATGTAGATAGAAGAAATAGTTAGAGAGGTGTTTTAAATATGGAAGGTTCAATAAAATCCAATATAGGCAAACTAAAAGTTATTCCATTAGGTGGACTCGGAGAAATAGGAAAAAATATAACAGCGATAGAGTATAAAGATGAAATAATTATTATAGATGGAGGATTATCATTTCCAGATGAAGATATGTATGGCGTAGATTTATTAATTCCTGATATATCTTATTTAATAGAAAATAAAGACAAGGTTAAAGGTATGTTTGTTACCCATGGGCATGAAGACCATATTGGGGCTATTCCATACATATTAAAGCAAATAAATATGCCTGTATACGGAACTAAATTAACTATAGGTCTAATTGAAAATAAGTTAAGAGAACATAATATATTAGATATATGTAATTTAAATTCAGTAGAAGATAAACAGTTAGTTCAGTTGGAATATTTTAAAATTGAATTTATAAGTGTAACACATAGTATTGCAGATGCATGTGCTATTTGTATAAATTCACCAATAGGAGTAATACTGCACACAGGGGATTTTAAAGTTGATTACACTCCTATAGATGGTAGAAGAATGGATTTAGAGAGTATATCTAAGATAGGCAAAAAAGGAGTATTATTGTTATTAGCTGATAGTACAAATGTAGAAAGAAAAGGACATTCGTTATCTGAAAAAACTATAGGAGAAACATTAGATAGAATCTTTAATGGTAGAATAGGAAGGATAATAGTTGCGACATTTGCATCTAATATACATAGAATGCAACAAATTGTTAATGCATCTGTAGCTAATAATAGAAGAGTTGTATTTAGCGGACGTAGTATGGAAAATGTATCAGCCGTTGCTATAGAGCTTGGATATTTAAATATTCCTGATGGTTATAAGATAAGTATTGATGAAATGGAAAATTATAATAATGATGAAATAACTATAATAACTACAGGGAGTCAAGGAGAAGCTATGGCAGGACTTGCTAGAATAGCTTTTGATACACATAAAAAAATAAAAATAAAAAATAATGACTTATTTATAATATCAGCTTCACCTATACCTGGGAATGATAAACTTATTTCAAAAGTTATAAACCAGTTATATAGAAAAGGAGCAGAGGTAATATACAAAGATTTAGAGGCTGTACATGTTTCAGGGCATGCATATCAAGAAGAATTGAAACTTATACATACATTAGTTCATCCAAAGTTTTTTATGCCAGTCCATGGAGAGTATAGACATTTAGTACACCATAAAAATTTAGCAGCTAAATTAGGAATGAAAAAAGAAAACATATTTATTTTAGATAACGGAGAAGTTCTTGAATTAAATAAAAAAACTGCTAAAAAAAATGGAAAGGTAAGAGTAGGGACTGTATATGTAGATGGTATAGGTGTTGGAGATGTAGGTAATATTGTTTTAAGGGATAGAAAATATTTAGCAGAAAATGGTATGATGACAATTGTTATAGGTATAGATAAAGAAAGTAAGTCTATAGTAGCAGGACCAGATATAATAACTAGAGGATTTATATATGCAAGAGAAGCTACCGATTTAATAGATGATGTAAAAACTATTGTATTAAATGAAGTTGAAAAATGCTTAGAAAATGATGTGTTAGAGTGGAGTGTAATGAAATCTAGAGTTAAAAAAGCTGTGGATAGGCATCTGTATGTTAAATTAAAGAGAGGAACTAGTATATTCCCGATAATTGTAGAAGTATAAAATAAAAGGAGCTGTTAATATACAGCTCCTTTTTTATTAATTATTTACTAGATTGTCTAGATTTGTTATATCTTAATCTTTCATTTTCATTTAAGAATCTTTTTCTAAGTCTAATAGAATCTGGAGTTATTTCAACTAACTCATCATCATCTATAAACTCTAGAGCTTCTTCTAATGTAAATGTTCTAGCAGCTTGTAATTTAACTGCGTCATCAGTACCAGATGCACGAACGTTAGTTAATTTCTTGTTTTTACAAGGGTTAACAACCATATCATCTTTTCTTGAGTTCATACCGATTATCATACCTTCGTAAACATCAACACCTGGATCAACGAACATTTGAGCTCTTTCACTAAGTGCACTAAGAGCGTACGCCATAGTACTACCAGCACCTTGAGCAACTAAAACTCCGTTAGTTCTTCCTGGGATAGCACCTTTGTGCTCTTCGTATCTTTCGAATGATCTAACTATAGTTCCTTCTCCACGAGTATCGTTTATGAATTCACTTCTATATCCTAATAAACCTCTAGTAGGAGCGATAAATGTTATTTTTACATAATCTCCTTCTATTTCCATAGCTTCCATCATAGCTTTTCTTAAGTTTAATTTGTTTATAACAGTTCCTGAATAAGTTTCTGGACAGTTAACTATAACTTTTTCCATAGGTTCCATTAATTTTCCGTCTTCTTTTATGAATAAAACTTCTGGTTTAGAAACTCCTATTTCATATCCTTCACGTCTCATGTTTTCAAGTAATATTGATAAGTGAAGCTCTCCACGTCCAGATACTTTGAATCCATCAGTAGTATCCATTGGCTCAACTTTTAACCCAACATTAACTTCTAATTCTTTATCTAATCTATCTTTTATATGTCTAGTAGTAACAAATTTACCGCTCTTACCACAGAATGGAGAATCATTTACCAAGAAGTTCATTGATAGAGTTGGTTCTTCTATATGAATAAGTTCCATTGGTAATGGATTATCTGAATCACATATAGTTTCTCCGATAGATATATCTGGCATACCAGCTACAACTACTATATCTCCAGCATATGCTTCATCTTTTTCAACTTGACGAAGTCCTTCGTAAACTGTAAGTTTTGATACTTTTCCTCTAGCAACAGTTCCGTCAGCTTTACAAACAGATACTTGAGATCCATTTTTTACTGTTCCTTTGTAAACTCTACCTATTCCAAGTCTACCTACATAATCATCGTATGCAAGTGCAGATACTTGAAGTTGTAAAGGCTCAGATGCATAATCAGGGTAAGCTTCAACATGATTTACTACAGTTTCAAATAGAGGAGATAAGTCATTGCTATCGTCGTCCATTTCTTTTTTAGCAATTCCTTGCTTAGCTATACCGTATATTATTGGGAACTCACATTGCTCATCAGTTGCATTTAAGTCAACGAATAAATCGAATACTTCGTCAACAACTTCTTCAGCTCTTTGATCTTGTTTGTCTATTTTATTTATGAATAATATTGGTCTAAGACCAGCCTCTAATGATTTTTGTAAAACGAATCTAGTTTGAGGCATTGGCCCTTCACTAGCATCTACTAATAATATAACTGTATCAACAGTTTTTATAACACGTTCAACCTCAGAAGAGAAATCACTATGTCCAGGTGTATCTACTATATTTATTTTATAATCATTATAGTTTATAGCACAGTTTTTAGAGTATATTGTTATACCTCTTTCTTTTTCTAGGTCGTTACTATCCATTACACAATCTTTTACAACTTCGTTATCTCTGAAAACTCCTGATTGAGATAAGAAGGCATCAACTAATGTTGATTTACCAGCATCGACATGGGCGATAACTGCTATGTTTATTATTTTGTTTTTGTTTGTCATTGTCAAAAACTCTCCTTCCGATATTAAATAACTGATTAAGTATACCATATACAAAAGAAATTGTAAAACTAAAAAAATGAGTATTTACAATGATAAGGTTATCCTAAATTATAAAATAATATTACTGTATATATTTTTTAAAAAAATTGGAATTGTTAAATTGAAAATTATTTTGTCTAATTTTAGAGTTTTGTAATCGTTGACTATATATTTTAGGTAAAATATAATATATTTATATTGATGAAAGGAAATTTTGTTTATGTCGCAAATAACAAAAAAAGCTTTGGCCTCATCATTAAAAAGTTTAATGAATACAACATCGTTAAATAAAATTACAATTAATGATATTGTACAAGATTGTGGTGTAAATAGACGTACATTTTATTATCATTTTAAAGATATTTACGATCTTTTAGAGTGGATTTTAAAGACAGAGATTAATGAAGAGATAAAAGAGAAGATTACATTTGAAGAATGGCAACAAAGTTTTTTGAAAATATTAAATTATTTATCTGAAAATAAAAAAATGATTTTTAATATTTATAATTCTATAGATTTAAAGCAATTAGAAATGCATGTACATAAAGCTGTATACAAGCTAGTTTTTAAAGTAGTAAATGACCTTTCTGAAGAAATTGACATTTCACAAATAGAAAAAGAGTTTGTTTTAAATTACTATAAGATTTCCTTAACTGGCTTACTAATAGAGTGGATAAAAAATAAAATGGAAGAAAATCCTGAGGAAATAATTAAAAATCTCAATAAAATAGTTAATGGAGATGTACATAAACTATTACTTAGGAGTGAATCTATATAGCAAAAAACAATGTAGTCAACTGACTACATTGTTTTTTATTTTATATAAGACCATCTAGACTTGTGTTTTGTAATAATTTCTTTATTAAGAATTCGCCAGGTAAAGGTCTTTTACCATATAATGTTTTTGTTGCTGCAGAGATGGAACGTATATCATATTTTGAAGGATATACTTCAGGGATATTTCTATCTATATTAAGTAAGCTGTATACTCCCATCATTGCTGAACGAACAGAGTACTCAACAGTAAATACACAATCACCAGGTATTTCAACGAATTGACCTAAAAATGCAAAATTTACACTTCCTTCAGGCACAACATCTGGACGGTCTCCTTTTATACGAGGCATAAACTGGCTAGTAACATATGGCATCATGCATGGGATAACATTAATTGTAGTTAAAATTTCTGGAATGTCATTTTCTAAGCCCATATGATATAAAAGTTCCATTGCTAACTCAGAACCTGTACAATCGCACATTTTCTTTTTAACAAAGTTACCAATGTTATCAGGGAAAAGGCCATAAGCCCATAATACAATAACATCTTTAGGTTGATTTATAAAATGAGGTTGTCTATTGCAAGTTATACTCAATAGCCAATTAGAATCCTTTATAGTTATAATTCCACCTGTAACAACTTTTCCTGAATATGGATCTCTTCCAGTTAAATCTTGAAGTTTCTTTATTAGTTTAGAATCTTTGCATGTGATGGTAAATGATTCCCACTTACTTTTGTCTATATCACTACAAAATACTTCTGGATTTCCGAATGATGGATGGTTTTTAGATATATTTTTCCATAAAGTCCAACAAGCTCCTTCATCTGAGTTTAAAATAGGTGCAGTGTCCATATTTCCAATAGTTGAATTTTCTGTCATAGACCCTGTAGTAACAAAAACTAAATCATTTTCTGTTACATTGATTACCTCTTTGTTTTTATCTCTTAATAAATGTATAGCTGTAACTTTTTTTATATCTTCATTAATTTCCATACTTAAATTTGTGACTTGAGAATTTAAATTAAATATAACACCTTTAGCCTTTAACCAATTTTTTAAAGGTAGTATAAAAGAATCATATTGATTATATTTGCTAAACATAATGTTTTTCATTGAATTCATACCTGGAAGCAGATGAATGAAACGTTCCATGTATCTTTTCATTTCTACAACACTATGCCAAGTCTCAAATGCAAACATAGAACGCCAAAAACACCACATATTAGTATCAAAGAAAGATTTATCGAAAAATTGATCAACTGTAGTTTGGCCTAGATCATCTTCTGTTGCAAGAAAAAGTTTGGCTAGTTGTTTTATATGTAAATCATTTAGACCAAGAGATGAAAAATCGCCCTTTTCTCCACAGTTTTCTAAAATTCTACAAGTAGATTCATTAGGATCTTTAATATTCAAATCTCTAAATTCTTCTAAAATACTTATAGTTGGATCATCTAAAGATGGAATACTAGAAAATAAGTCCCACGTACATTCGTAGTGTTCTTCCATTTCGCGTCCGCCACGAATTAAATAACCATTTTCAAAACTACCACATCCATCCATAGCACCACCAAGAATATCTGTTTCCTCTAAAATAGTAATATGATTACCATCCATATGACCATCTCTAATTAAAAATACAGCTGCAGCTAAAGAGGCTATACCACCTCCTATTAAGTATGCATGTTTGTTTTCAATAAAACTTGGTTTTAAAGTTTTAATATTTTGAAAGTTGCCCATTATATTACACCCCCATAATTTATTAAATTTCCTTATAGTAAGAGTAATTAAATTTCCATAGGTTATAAATAAACAAATTTGATTAAATGTGTAAAGTTAGCACATTTTATTGAATTTGTTTAATAAAAAATTCGCTTCGCTCATGTTGCCAACGACTTCGTCCGTTGCTCAAAATGTAATTTTTTACTTTCACTAATATTTTGATGTACTATACTTCATAAGTTATACACATATATTCGTTAATCATAAATTCCTTAGGCGTAAAAAATGATGCCGTTTAGTGGCATCATTTTTTAAAGACTATTTACCTTCACTTTTAGTATCTAGCTTAACTCTAAAAATTAATCTTTTTAAAGCACTATATTCAAATGGAATAAGTGGATATAAGTAACTTTTTCCAGTGATTGTTTTATTTGTCATTAGAAGTACAAGTGCAATTATTAATCCAGCGACAAATCCCCAGATATTAAATGCAGCTGTTAAAATTAAGAGCAGTATCCTAACTATTTTTATAGAATACCCTAAATCAACACTTGGTTGAGAGTAGCTTCCAAGTGCAACAATAGCCATATATAGGATGGTGTGAGGTATAAACCAGCCAGTTTGGACTGCAAAATCACCTAAAATAAGGGCACCGATAACAGATAACGACATACCTAGTGAACCAGGAGTATTAAGTGAGGCAAGTTGGAGTGCATCTACAGAAAACTCCAAAATTAAAAACTGTAGAAAAATAGGAACATCGTAGGGGTCTTTTGGGGTTATAAATTGTAGCCATACTGGAAGATCAGATGCATACCTTATAGCCAGGGTATATAAAGGGGTTATCATAAAAGTAGCCAATAATGTGAAATTTCTAATTAGCCTTAAATAATTTCCTATGATTACAGGTTGGTAAAAATCATCAACATCTTGTAAAAAATCAAATATTGTAGTCGGTAATATTATTGCATTAGGGGAGTTATCTATGATCAACAATATCTTACCTTCTAAAACATGAGCAGCTGCAACATCAGGACGTTCTGTGTACCTAGCTTTTGGAAATGGGTTATACCATCTACTTTGAACAAGGGTCTCAACTATACTTTGTTCACTCATTACTAATGATTTTACATTTATTTCGTCGATATGTTTTTTTAATTGTTTTAATGTTTTATCATCGACCAATCCATCTATATATCCAATAACTACATCTGTTTTAGATCTTTGACCAACACTAAACATCTCAAATATAAGATCAGGATCTTTTACTCTACGTCTTACAAGAGCGGTGTTAAAAACTATAGTTTCAACAAAACCGTCTTTTGCTCCTTTAAGTGCTTTTTCTTTTTCGGGTTCTCCTATGCCACGTACAGGATATGTCCTAACATCTAGGATGATAGCCTCATCAAATCCATCGATTAATATAGCCATAGGGCCAGAAAGAACTTCTTTAGCTATATTTTTTAATTTATTTTCTTTAGCTACCTCTATATATGGAATATATTTATGTATAAAATCTTTTAGTTCATGAATTGATTCGAAATCTTTTTCTGATATTTTAAAAAATCCAGAAAGAATTCTTTCCATCACTTCATCTTTTATAAAACCATCAATAAAAAATAAATAGCAACTTTTTCCGCCAATAATAACCTCTCTTTGGATAACATCAAAACTTTTATCTAAAGGGAGGTGTTCTTTCATAAGTTCTACATTTCGTTTAATACTTTTAGTTAGAATCATTAAAACACCCTTTCTAATTTAATAACTAATCTATAATAGTATGTACAAAATATTGAAATTTATTATTTGGCATTTATACAAATAAAAATAGGGCATGTTCTAAATTAAAGTTTAGAACATACCCTATTTATCTATATCAATATAATAGGACTAGACATAATATTGATTATATCTAGCTCCCCCCTAAAAATAATTACTTTTTAAATATTCCAAATGGCTTTCCTACAGGTAAAAATACTCTACCAAAGTGAGTGTTTAAAACAGCTGCAGCAGAACCGTAGAATGAGAATATTGCTATTCCTAACTCAGAATATGCTGCAAATTGATGAGCAGCGTGTTCCATTATACCAAATGAACTTAAAGTTAATCCTATGAATAAGCAGTCTATAAGAACAAATATTATAAATAATACTTTATGAGTTTCCATAGCTCCAACAGTCATAAATAATGTGAATATTAAATATCCTAAGTAAGCAAAACCTAATTGTTTAGGATCAGCAGAAGCTTGTAATTCAGGTCCAAAAACTCCGTTTTGTATTAACCAAGTAAAACCAACTGCATACCAGAAGAATGCATATCCACCAAAAGCAGTAGCTCCAAATGTATTATTGTGTTTAAAGTCGTTTATACATGCAAATAATTGAGCAGTAGCTCCTAAGAATATAGCCCATGGTAAAACTAAAGATATTCCAGAAGTTAAGCCTAACTTAGAAGATGATGCAACTAATGTTATCATTGCTAGTCCGAAAAGTCCTAATGCTGAAGGATCAGCTGTTACAACTTTTACTTTTGTTTCGTTTGTCATTTAAGAATCCTCCTATTTTATAAATATCATTTTATAATTTCAATGCTGTATTTTGTATACATATAATAAAAATACTTATATATATTATCATTTTTTTTTAGATAAGTATATAAAAATTTCGAAAAAATTATATTTTTTTACAAATAACTTTAAAATTACTCGATTTTATTTATTTAAATTATGTTTTCTAAGTATATATAACTATAGTTAATAATTATTAAGTAATTTTTATAAATCAGAAATTTAAATTAGTTATATATGGAATTTTGAAAATTTTCAATAAATATGTTTGGATTAACTTGCAAAGGGTATATTTTAAATACATTAAATTAAAGAGGTTTTAGGAGGATTTTAAAAATGATAAGAGTATGTCCATTTTGTTCAAATGTTGATGTTAATAAAATAAAAGAAATTGTTGGAGACGAAAATGTAAAAACAGGTTGTATAGGTCAATGTCGTTCATTTAAGAAAGAAGCGGTAGGATTTATAGATGGAGAACTAGTTATAAAAGAAAATGAAGAACTGTTTTTAAAAGAAATATCTAAATAAAAGACAAAAAACGAGCTATATAAATATATAGCTCATTTTTTATGAAATAAATTAATTTTATGTGTATTGTATAGTAAAAATATAATTTAAATGTTAATATAGTAGGGAATATATATGCAAAAATACGGAGGTTAACATATGAGTACAATGTATTGTCCTAAGTGTATAGTAGAGGTTATGGATTTAATAAGTCATGAAGAAGGAACTGACTTTGAAGTAATAAAC
Organism: Paraclostridium sp. MRS3W1; assembly: GCF_032465715.1. Taxonomy (NCBI): domain Bacteria; kingdom Bacillati; phylum Bacillota; class Clostridia; order Peptostreptococcales; family Peptostreptococcaceae; genus Paraclostridium; species Paraclostridium sp. MRS3W1. The sequence goes on from NZ_JAWDJM010000087.1 coordinate 33,604, forward strand.
GAAGGAACTGATAATGAAACAAAAGAAGAATTCGAGTTCTGTGTAGATAAATATAAATGTCCAGCATGTGGACATGAAGTTGAAGATTATATGGAATATGAAGAAGACGAGGAATAAAAAAAAGGAAAGATAATTATATAATTATCTTTCCTTTTTTTCTATTAATTAAATAAGTACTCTTTATGTAAAACCCATGTATTATCTTCCCATTTGAATATTGATATGTTATCAAAATTACAATCAAAGATACACGGTATTTGAGTTACATAATTGAAAATATCGTTATACATTTTTTTTATCTTTTTAGATGCTAAAGTTATATGAAAAATTTTATCTTTTCCATCGTGACCATCGAATTTAATATATTGAAATTTTGATAATTCTATTATTAATTTATCATGAATCATTTTTCCTTGAGGACTCATTAGTACCTTCATATAGACAACTCTATCATCAAAATGATCATAACCATCTATTTTATATGAAGAAATAGGATTTGAATCGCAAAATTTTTTTAGCATATTTTCAAGTGATGATAAATCTTTTGATTCAAATGGAGATTTTATTGTAAAGTGTGGTGGAAGTTTTGAAGATTTAGCACCAAATTTTTCAAATAAATTTTTTCGAAGCTTGTTATTAAATTCACCTGCATTTCCTTTAGTTGCTGATACTATAACATATCTCATAAAATAATCTCCTAATTAAAATTTATTATATAAATAAAGTATACCAAAATTTATAAATAAATATTAATGAAAATACTTTTATACAAATTATGAAAATATTACTTCGAATGTAAAGATAAAATTCGTGAGATATTAACTATAGAGT
>NZ_JAWDJM010000088.1:0-28362 GCF_032465715.1 Paraclostridium sp. MRS3W1
ACTAAATTATCAGATATACAAGGCTTAGTAGATGTTAAAGATGAAATAGTTAAACTATCTAAAGATTACAATAACTTCTCAGGGCTTAATAAAGATATGGATGGAAAAGTTAAGTTCATAATGAAAATAAATGAATAACATAAAAAAGAAGCTATTTTCATAGCTTCTTTTTTTACTCTTTATTTAAATATCTGATAACTCTAAATTAACGATTTTATTTGTATCCATATGATTTGAAGGATCATATTCTGGTAAACTTTCATCTATCTTTATAGGAAGAATTATTCTAAATAAAGATCCTTCTTGTAGTTTACTTTCCATCTCTATCTTCCCGCCATGAATTTCTACTATCTCTTTTGATATACAAAGACCTATCCCACTTCCTTCATTTTTTCTAGTATATAAATTATCTACTTGATAGAATCTTTGGAATATATAGTTCAACTTATTATCCGGTATTCCTACTCCATTATCTTTTACTTCTATAAGAATCTCCTCTTTATACTTATATATTGATAACTCTACAACTCCGTTTTCATTTGTAAATTTAATTGCATTTGATAAAAGGTTTAATACTACTCTTTGTATTTGATAAACATCTACAACAGTATTTATTTCTTCATACTTCGTATCAAATATCATCCCTATATTTTTTATTTTAGCGAATTCAATACTGGATTCAAAAACATCTTCTATTACACTAACTATATTACAGTTTTCTAAGTTTAAACTAAGCATTCCACACTCAGCTTTTGTCATATCTATTATATTATTTGATATCTTTAATAATCTATATGAATTTTGATTTATATTTTCTAGTTTATCTATAACATCTTCTTCTTTAGCTTTACCCTTAGATATATTGTATTCTAAAAGTTTAGTTGTGCCCAATATTATATTTATAGGTGTTCTTAATTCGTGACTTAAGTTTACTATGAAGTCAGATTTTAATTTTTCACGTTCCTTTGCTTTTTCTTCATCTTCTTGTTGCTTTTTTATATCTTTTCTATATTTTGAAGCTGCTTTAGTAACAAATGCAATAGATATTAAAAAAAATACAAGCAAAATAAGTAATAAGTATTTCATCCATCTTGGAGCTAATAATTCGTATTGCCCTTTATTTATTAAGTTTACGCTTGTTCCTACATCAAAAGGATCTATATCATATTCATATATACTTTTATAATCAACATACGCCTTCGCACTCGGCTCTACCTCATTTTCAATCTTTTCAATAGGAGTTCCGTTTTTTATTTTAGCTATCATATCACAAATAATTTTTGCCTGTTCTTGCCCTATATCTACATGTCCCCCAAGAATACCTGCATGTAAATAAGTCTGATCATTCGAATATATAGGTGCACTACTATACTTTTTGATATCATCTATTAAATCCTTAGGTTCTACATATCCACTTGATTTTTTGCACTGAAATTCACCAGCTATAATGTTTATAGTATCTGGTTTATCATCTAACTTTTTTATTTTAGATATTATATCTTCAGTATAATTACTTTGTATGTAGTTTATATCTATTTGATTGTTTAAATAAGTGTCTATCAGTTTATTAATTTCGCTTTTTACAGACTCTCCATACTTAGACTTTTCAACTATTAAATTTATATTTTCAGTTTTTTGATTAAGTGAATATACCAAGTTCATTAAACTTAAGCTATCATCACCATGATATATACCTGCCATGTATTTTTTTTCTTCTTTGCTTCCATCTAGTTTTCCATCTACTCCGCTAAATACTAATGGAATTTTATAAAAACTGCTACTCGGATTTAAAACTTCTTTATTAAATACTTCAAAAGACTCATCGTTTACCGTATATATGGCATCTATACTTCCCCTTGGGTACTTTTCATTTAACATGTGCTTTAATGACTCTATATATTCATCATTATAATTATTTCTAAAATCTAGATATTCAATTTTAAAATTTATACCCTCGTCAGGATTTTCTTTAGAATAAGATTTGAGCCCATCCATTATAGCCGCTTCCCAGTGATGTCCTTGATTGTATGAGTTTAATACCAAAACATTAAATCCACTTGATTCTTTTTCATATGCTTCGTATGCTTCCACCCTATAATTAAACATTTGGAAAAAGATTATAAAAATAAATATGAATATAAAAATATATTTTTTCATTCCCCGTTTTTTTTTCATTAATAAAGTTCTCCCTGCCTTTACTTAAATGTACTTCAAATATAATAATTCTACATAGAGTCCCTTTTTACCTTCTGTTTTTCAAAATTTTTACATTTTTTAATTTATTTTATTTTCATCATAAAATTAACTTGATACTGCAAATGGTACACTTTAAATATTTTATTCATACATATAAATTAATAGATTATTTAGGGGGGATTTTTTTGTATAAAGGATTGTTGACAATTAAAGTAACTGATGAAATTACAAACTTCCCAATTGAAGGAGTTTCTATAAATATATGTGCAATGCCTAAAGAGGGAAGCACCAAAAGTAAATATATTTATAAAAATCTCATTACCAATTCGTCTGGGATGGTAAAAAAAATAGCATTAGATGCGCCAAATTTTATTTACTCTCAAGTTCCTAATTCTCCTAGGGCTTATAGTACGTATATATTAACAATATCTAAAGATGGTTATCAAAGCGTTGTAATACAAGGAGTTCAGATTCTTCCTCTTGTAGAAGCTATTCAAAATATTTCACTTTCAAAAACTTCTGCTTTAACTAAGACTGGTCCCCAAGTTTATAAAATCGGTGATAACGTATTATATGGAAATTATCAACCTAAAATACTTGAAGATGATTTAAAAAAGGTTCCTTATGTCTTGCCTAATGTCGTAGTTCCAGAATATATAATAGTTCATGACGGTATGCCAAGTGATAAAAATGCACCTAATTATTGGATTCCATTTAGAGATTATATTAAAAACGTGGCCAGTTCTGAGATTTACGCTACGTGGCCAACTGAAACAATATATGCAAATGTAGTAGCTATAGTTTCATTTACTTTAAATAGAGTTTATACTGAATGGTACAGAAATATGGGATATGATTTTACAATTACATCTACTACAGCCTATGACCATAAATTTATATACAATAGAAATATTTTCGATACTATAAGTGTTGTTGTTGATAATATATTTAATGTTTATATTCAAAGACCAAAAGGAAATCCTCAACCACTTTTAGCTCAGTACTGTGATGGAATTCAAACTCAATGTCCTGGAAAAATGACTCAATGGGGAAGTAAGTACCTAGGTGATCAGGGTTATAAATTTGATGAAATTTTAAGATATTACTATGGCCAAGACATAGGCCTTCAAGGTACAGATATGATAAAAGGAGTTCCTTCTTCATTCCCAGGATATACGCTTACGCTTTGGTCTACAGGAGAACCAGTTAGAACTATACAAAATCAATTAAACGCTATAGCCAATGCTTATCCTGCTTTACCTAAAGTTGATGTTGATGGTATTTATGGTCCAAAAACACAAGAAAGCGTTCGTAAATTCCAAGAAATATTTAGAATGACCCAAAGTGGAAACGTTGATTTTGCTACTTGGTATGCTATATCTAAAATTTATGTAGCAGTAACTAAAATAGCAGAATTTGAAATATAAATCAAAATAATACAAATAAATAGTGAAAGTGGTAATAGAAGTTTTAGCGACCTTCAAAGCATCTTTCCAGCTTTGGGAGCAAAACTACTGTTACCACTTTCATAACTACAAAATCTTTAAATCTAATTTAATTTTGTGAAGCCCAATCAGCAGGATAAGTTACATATATAAATCTAGCATAATCCTTAACTGAGAATTGTATACTACTACCTTTTGGTATTAATATTAATTCCCCTGCAGATGCTGATACCGTTTTTCCATTTATTATAATATCTAATGTTCCTTCTATTACATAATCTACTTCATCATAATTTAATGTCCAGTCAAATGTAGTTTCTTTCATCTCCATTATTCCGCATCCTAATCTAGGACTTTCTTCTAATGTAAATAAATCTTTAGTATATACTACATCACTTGGATTACCAGTATCTAATCTATTTGATTCATCAACCTTTACAGTTGGAAGTTTTATAGAAATTACTCCGCTTTCATCTTTATCTCTTAAAAAATCAACACTGTTTTGGCTTCCATTTATCTTTTCTTGTATAATTTGTCTTACTAACTGTTCTAACATAGATTTATCTAAATTCTTTATATCCATCTTAAGCATTCTCCTTTTTTAACATCTTATTTGCTAATCCCATAGCTAAAATAACTGCAGTAATTCCTCCAACTAACTTAGCTACTATCATAGGTGCCATCATGTCAGCATTAAATCCAGCAGTAAATCCTAAATGATCTCCAAATACAAATGCCGCAGATACAGCAAATGCTACATTTATAATCTTACCTCTATCATCCATATCTTTCATCATACCAAACATAGGTATACAGTTAGCTAAGCTTGCTACTAATCCAGCTGCTGCTATATCATTCATTCCTAGAAGCTTACCTAAAGCCATAAGTGGTTTACTAAAAACTTTAGTTATAACAAATACTAATGGGAATGCTCCTGCTAAAACTATCGCTATATCTCCAACAATTTCTATTCCATCACTAATAGGTTTCATTCCTGGTATTACAACAATACCAGTTAAAGCTTCAACTATTGCTGCTGCAAGTCCTAAAGTTATTACTATTACAACACCTTTACCAAAGTAAGTAAATCCTTTTATCATTGCACTTTCAAACTTTAATAATCCTAAAGCTATTATTGCTGCAAATATTATTATAGGAATTAAGTTTCTAATTATCATCATTACATCAAATCCTGCAACTAACCCTCCTACAAACGCTCCTATAGGTATAGTTATTATCCCTGCAAGAATTCCTGTTGCTAAGAATTTTTGATCTTCTTTATCTATTATTCCAAGTGCTACCGGTATTATAAATACTATAGTTGGTCCCATCATAGCTCCAACTATAAGTCCTCCAAACAATCCTGCATTTGGATCTTTTGCAAGTTCCATTGCTAGAGGTGCTCCACCCATATCATTTGCTAATATAGAACCTGCAAACATAGCTGGGTCAGCTCCTAACATATCAAATACAGGAACTATAATAGGTCTTAATACATCTGCTAGTACTGGAGCTAAGCATATTACCCCTACCATTGCAACTGCAAGTGATCCCATAGCAACAATACCTTCTTCAAATTGCTCACCTAAACCAAATTTATTGCCTATGCACTTATCTATAGCACCCAATACCATAAATGCTACCATTATATAGATTATAATTTCATTTATACTCATGGCTATCCTCTCCCTATTAAATGTTTTATTATTTTTTCATCTACATGAGGCATTACTAAAGCTTGTATTACATCTTTGTCCTTCAACTCTTTTTTACCTTCATCTATTCCATAATTTACGCTACTTAAACTTCCACAAACTATATATACAAGTTTTCCACCTATTGCAAATGACAATTGAAGTTTAATTATGGTTGTATCGCTACTTTTTAAGGTTTTGTCTAATGCTTTTAATCCTGCACATACTTTGCTAGTTTCCATAACCCCTATACAATTAACTTCATTTATAGGCTCATATTTGTTTTTTAATGCACCTATTATACTTTCGTGTACTGCGTTTATAACAAAACTATCTACTACAAATCCTTGTGATATACTAAGTCCATACTCAATAGCTGTGTTAACTTCTCCTACATCACCACTTATAATTATTATAAACTTTCCAGGGCAAATACTTTTTAAGTATAATATATCAACATAAGATTTTTTAACCATTTCATTAGATACTTCAATTCCCTTTGCAATACTTCTAAACTCTATAGAGCCTATGCTTTTATTCATCATGTACCTCTAGTGAATCTACAACTCCAACTATAGTAGCATCAACTGGTATAGATCTATCTTCCAAAGATTCTCTAGCTCCAGACCCTCGTGTTACTAATACCAAATCTCCATTACCTGCTCCTGCATTATCAGCTGCAACTAAAAATCCATCACAATATGAATCGTTATCTTTTAAAAGTTTTAAAACTAATAATTTCTGACCACATAATTTTTCATCTTTTCTTGTGGCCCACACATTTCCAACTACTTTTCCAATCTCCATAAGAATATCTCCTTTACTCTTTATCTAATTTTAAGTTGTGTATTCTTATAAAATCATTAGCTAGTGGTGTTATTATACTTCTCTTACCTAATAAAATTTTATCTATACCATTTATTTGAGGTTTTCTTAAATCAGATTCTGATATAAGTTTTTTACTTCTCAAATCAAGTGTATTCTCATTTAAGTTTACAGCTACGTTCATTTCTTTATTTTCTTTTACATATTCCTCTTTGTAGATAACCTTAGTTTCATTTAATATGCTTTTAGGGTTATTTATAATTTCTACTCCATAGCTCTTAATTTCTTTTTCAAAGTTTAAATATTTGTTATATAAAGTCTTAGGTGCTGTTTGTTTGTACCTTTTATATTCAAGTCCATCTTCCATTACATAAACTTTTTTTCCGCTCATAATCATCTTTAATATAAAACGTTCTTCATCTGATACGCTATTTCCCATAGCTAAATTGCAAAGACCTCTTAAACAAAGTCTTGATATTACTAAAACATCACAATCTTTTATATCTTTGTTATAGTTTAAAACTTTAAATTTATCATTTAAGAATTTATATTTCTCTTCATCTCTTTCCCACATTAATACACACTTAGGAAGATCATTATTTTCTTTTACACCTTGATTTTCAAGTTTTTTGTATATTTCATCTACTATAAATTCTATAAGCTTATCATAATCCATACATATCACCTACCTTATAGATTATTTTTTATTATTCTAGCTAAACATCCTTTGCTAAACCCGCATGCATTGGCTTCGTCATAATCAATGTGCATAAATGTCTCAAAGTTTTTATTAACTCTTATAACAACATCGTCAAATATTAATGGTCTTTTTCCAAACACTTTAACTTTTACAACTTCATTGTCAGAAACGTTAAACTTTCTAGCATCCTCTTCATTCATATGCACATGTCTTTTTGCTACCATAAGACCTTTTTCTAATTCAACACTATCTTTTTCTGTATATATTTTTACACCTAGTGTTCCGTTTAAATCTCCACTTTGCTTTATAGGTGCTTTTAATCCTAATTGAGAACAATCAGTTAAAGACACTTCAACTTGAGTTTGTGGTCTTTCTGGTCCAAGTACTATAACATTTTTAAATTCGCCTTTAGGTCCACTTATGCAAACTCTTTCTTTACAAGCATATTGCCCTGGTTGAGATAGGTCCTTTATCTTTGTAAGTTGATAACCTACTCCAAATAATTTATCTATGTCCGCTCTACTTAAATGAATATGTCTTCCAGATGCTTCAACTTCTATAAATGCTTCTTTTTTTACTCTTTTTACAACTTCATCTACGATATTATCTAATGCTATATTCATGCTATCCTCCAACTATTTATATTTATTTGTTCTAATTTTATAGATCATAATCCAAAATACTGAGGATAATCGGTTTAAAGCTTTTATTAAATCTTCTCTTTCAACTTGTCCATATTCTCCTTTAAAAGCTTCATATGCAGCAAGTTCAACCTCTCTTGTTAGTGTTCTTATACTATTTATCTCAACTACCATTTCTCCCATTTCATAATTTGGAAACTCATGACCTATTCCAAAGTATTTTTTAGGATAATGAGATTGTTCTCTTAGTTCTTCAGGCGTCAATCCTAAAAGTTTAAATTCTTCTAATTTTTCTTCTAAAACTTCACATCTCATTATAGTTCTAACAAACACTAAAACTTCTTGAAGATCTTTTAGTAACTTTTTCATTTCATGCTTTTGACATAAAATCTGAGCTTGTAAAATTCTAGATTCTAAGGAATCTACCTTACCTCTTAAAATAATTCTTTTATGATCTTTAAATACAAGTAAATTACCGTTTAAAGAAGTCATATGTTCAGGTTTTTCGTCTAAGTTAGCTCCAAATACAGTAACATACTTATATTTTTTTTCTTGTTTTACATCAGCTTTTTCTTCATTAGATTTATTTTTTTCTATTTCATCTAATGAGTTTACATATTTTAAAACTATATTTTTATCAGTTAAATACGATTTTGCTGAAGGAGTTATAATTTGCCCCTTTTCTATATAAAACTCTTTCACATCTGTATGTCCTATTTTTTTTCTTACTTCACTTTCTGTTAAAACACCCATATCCTCACAACTCCTATCGGATGTGTAAAAAGGGGTGTCTCAACTGAAACAACCCCTATTTACTTAAATTTTTATTACTTTTCGCTAACTTTTGGTAATATAGCGTCTACTTCAAAGTGTGGTCTTGGTATAACGTGTACTGATACTAATTCTCCTACTCTTTCAGCTGCAGCTGCTCCTGCATCTGTTGCTGCTTTAACAGCTCCAACATCTCCTCTTACCATTACTGTAACTAATCCTCCACCAACTTGCTCTTTTCCAACTAATTGAACGTTTGCTGCTTTAACCATTGCATCTGCTGCTTCTATTGCTCCTACTAATCCTTTAGTTTCTATCATTCCTAATGCGTTTGCGTTTGCCATAATCTTATCCTCCAAAATTTTTATAGTTTATTTTAATTTTTTATTTAATATACTTTTTAATTATCTTAATTCTTCAATTATTCTTTTCACTAAAATATTTATTAAGTCTTCATTATCACCTAAAGATATGTTTGCATTTGTATTTTGAGGTCTATATCCTCTTATTTCTTCCATTTCTTTAACTCCATAGGCTACTTTTTTAATGTTTATTAAATCAAGTGGTCCTATATTGTTAGATGTTGAACTTCCACCTATAGCTCCACATCCTAATGTTAGAGCTGGAGTTAAGTTTGTTGAAGCTCCTATTCCTCCAAGAGTAGATGGAGTATTTACTAAAACTCTAGATACTGGCATATGAAGAGCAAATATTTTTACTAGTTCTTCATTGTTAGCATGCATTGAGAATGTATGCCCAGCCCCTTCATTTAATAATATTTCTCTACATCTAGTTATTACAGAATCTATATTTTTTTCTACATAGAATGCAAGTATTGGTGTAAGCTTTTCTCTAGAGTAAGCCACATCTGGTCCTACTTTTGTTTCTCTTGCCACTAAAACTTTAGCTGTACTTGGTACATTGTTTAAATTTGCTAATTTACAAATAGTTTCAACACTTTTACCAACTATTTGAGGATTCATAGTTCCATTAGCTCTCATTATGAATTTAGAAAGTTTTTGGCTTTCCTCTTCATTTAATAAGTAAGCTCCTTGATTTTTAAGTTCACTTACAACTTCATTTTCAATAGACTCTTCTATTACTATAGATTGTTCTGATGCACATATAGTTCCATTGTCAAATGTTTTAGAATCTATTATTCTCTTAACAGCTAGTTTGATATCTGCACTTTTATCTATAAAAGCTGGTCCATTTCCAGGTCCAACCCCTATAGCTGGTGTTCCTGATGAATATGCAGCTTTAACCATTGCTTCTCCACCTGTTGCAAGTATTAATGAAGTTAATTTATGCTTCATTAATTCACTTGTACCTTGTAGGCTAGGTGTTGTTATACATCCTATTGCATCTTTTGGGCATCCTGCATTAACTGCTGCATTTCTTATTATTTCTACAGTTTCAAGGATACATTTTTTAGCATTTGGGTGTGGAGAAAATACTATAGCATTTCCACCTTTTAAAGCAATCATAGCTTTATATATTACAGTAGATGTTGGGTTAGTTGATGGTATAAGTCCAGCTACAACTCCAACTGGTGTTGCTATATCTATAGTTTTGTTTTCTCTATCTTCACCTATTATTCCAACTGTTTTTGTATCTTTTAAAGTTTCATAAACCATCTTAGATGCAAATACATTTTTAATTATTTTATCTTCATATTTTCCAAATCCAGTTTCTTCATTAGCCATTTTAGCTAGCTTTTCAGCATTTTCAAATCCTGCATCTGCAATAGCTTTTACTATTTTGTCTATTTGTTCTTGGTTCATAGATTCTAGTTTTTGCTGTGCAGCTTTAGCATTTTTCACAAGAGTTCTAACTTCTTGTATTGATACTAAATCTTTATCTAAAAGTGTCATTTTTACTCATCCTCTCTATAAAACTTATCTACTAAAGAAATTAACTCTTCTTTCTTTAAAGCATTTAATTCTTTATATGTCTTCTTTGATCCTAATGACTTAGCTAAGTTTTTAAGTTCTTTTACACTAAGATTTGATAAATTAGGTTTTTCTAACTCATCTTTCTTATCGTTGTGTTCTTCTACTTCTACCTCTACGCTATCTATTTCTATCTCTTCTTGAATATCTTCTACTTCTTTTATTTCAACTTCTGTTTCTATTTCTTTTTCTTCTATTTCATGTACAGTTTCTTCTTCTACACTTTTAATATCTTCTTTTTTAAATAAAGCATCGTGTACATCTGGGTGTAATCTTGGTATAACATGTGTAGCTCTTAATATACCTACTTTCTCAGCAGCATACTTAGCAGCTTCTACTGCTGACTTTACAGCTCCCACATCTCCACTTACTTCAATTGTAACTATGCCTTGTCCTACCTTTTGTATTCCAACAACTTCTACGCTTGCAGATTTTAAACAAACATCTAGAGCTTCTATCGCAGCAACATAACCAATTGTTTCAACTAATCCTAAAGCATTCATTATCTAACCTTAAAATCCTGTTGGGTTATCTGCTACAGCTATAACAGCTTGTGCAAAAGCATCACATGCTGCCTTACAAGCTGACTGCGAACCTGTAAGAAGTGCTCCTGCAAAGTTTGTTTCTGTAGGTGGTTCAAATAACTCACATAAAGAAACGTCTGCTGCTTTAAGTGCTGCATCTAAAGCATACATTGCTTCAAGCGGAGGTGCTACTAGGTAAGCTAATGCCTCTCCTTCTCTTATGTTTGCTACCTTTGAAAGGTAAGTTCCTGTTCTTGAAACACAGTGAGCATAATATGCTATTGAATCATCATCATTAGCACTTATAAAAGTTGCTCCATATTCCATAAAATCTAAAACTGCATTTAATCCACTTCTTACTTCTGCTGGGCTCGGTCCTGCTATAATCCCGATTACTTCTCCAGCTAATTTCGTTGAAGCGTTTGCCGCTCCTGCATACATTGATTTTGCATAAACTACATCTACTTCAGCAGCTTTTGTTGCTTCATCAAGAGCAGTATATGTTACATCATCACAATCAGCTGTTATTAATCCTAAACTTTTATGATGTTGTTCTAAATTTAATTTTTTAGCCATTTCCGGACTTACATTTGAAATTATCTTTACTCCTAGGACATTAGGGCGTATTGCATCATTTTTCATAGTTTAACTCCTCCTATATAGATTACTTAAGATCTATTCCTGAAACTTTTTTCTCTAACATAGTTTTTATTAATTCTGCTATGTGTGCACCAGCCTCAACTGCTGTAGTTCCACCTTTGTGGATATTTGATATAACAGTTCTCTTAGCTTCTGCCATTCCTATATATGGTTTGTATGCAATGTATGCTGACATAGATTCTGCAGTTACAAGACCTGGTCTTTCTCCTACTAACATACATATAACTTCGCTTCCTAATTCTTCTCCTAGGTGATCCATAGCTCCAACTCTACAATGTTTAACAAATAATATTTCACTAGAATCTATTCCATACATTTTTAAACCTTGCTTTATAGCTGGTACTATATCTTTTAAGTTAGCTTCTATTGCTGCTGAACTTAACCCATCTCCTGCCATTAATAATACTTTTTGATTAGTTCCAAACTTAGACTTTACTTTATCTATAGTTTCTTTTGAAAATCTTCTTCCAAGATCTGGTCTTGTTATATATTCATCTTTACTTTCACAAAGTGTTTCAACTTCGAATAAGTTATTTTCTTTTATAAATTCATCAGAAACATATGAGAAAACAGAGTCTTGCGCTGCAGCATGGTCTGCTCTAAATCTTAGTGCAGTAGCTGTTTTATATCTTGCTCCACATCTTCCAGTTCCTAATCTTGCAGGAGTTTTTGCTTTCATATCTAAGTAAGCATCTTTATCCTTTGGATTTTCAACTAATAATTGTTTCTTTATATCTACTGTTGTTATATCTTCTATAAATTCATCATTTCCATCTATTTGTGTAGCAACCTGCTTTGTTACCTCGTTTATTGAATTTGTATCAATTTGTCCAACCATTTGGCCAACTAGTTGCTCTACTAATGTTTTTAAATCTTTTTCGTTCATAACTTAGCCCCCTATCCTAATAATATAGATCCATCTCCTGCTTTTTCTAATAACTTACCATCTTTACTAAATTCCATATTTTCTAACCAGCTGTCAAACTTCTTAATTGCTGTTAATCCAAACATTTCTCTAAGAGCAGCTGTTTCATGGTATCCTGTTGTTTGATAGTTAAGCATTACATCATCTCCATGAGGTATTCCCATAAAGTATGTACATCCTGCTGCTGTTAATAAAATAGCTAAATTTTCTATATCATTTTGATCTGCTTTCATATGGTTTGTGTAACAAGCATCAACACCCATTGGTAATCCGCTTAATTTACCCATAAAGTGATCTTCAAGTCCCGCTCTTATAACTTCTTTCGCATCGTATAAGTATTCAGGCCCTATAAAACCAACAACTGTATTTACTAAGAAAGGATTAAATCTCTTTGCAAATCCATAACATCTAGCTTCCATAGTAACCTGATCTATTCCATGGTGAGCTTCTGATGAAAGCTCTGAACCTTGTCCTGTTTCAAAGTACATTACATTCGGTCCTGTACAAGTTCCTTGTTTTAAAACTAATTGTCTTGCTTCTTCAATTGTTGCAGCATCAAATCCAAATGCTTCATTTCCCTTTTGAGAACCTGCAATTGATTGGAATATAAGGTCTGTTGGAGCACCTTTTCTAACAGCTTCCATTTGAGTAGTAACGTGTGCAAGTACACAGATTTGAGTAGGTATATCAAATTTTTGTTTTACTTCTTCAAATCTTTTTAAAACTTTAGTTACACTCTCAACTGAGTCATCAACAGGGTTTAATCCAAGTACTGCATCTCCTATTCCATAAGTTAATCCTTCTAAAAGTGATGCTAAAATTCCATCTGGATCATCTGTTGGATGGTTTGGTTGAAGTCTTGCTGATAAAGTTCCTGGTTCTCCTATTGTTGTGTTACAATGTGCTTTTACTATTATTTTTTTAGCTGCATAAACTAAATCCATATTAGACATTAATTTTGCAACTGCAGCTATCATTTCAGAAGTTAATCCTCTTGAAATTCTGCTTATATCATCACCTGTAGTGTTTGAGTCTAGTAACCATTCTCTTAAGTCTGATACTGTCCAATCTTTTATTTCCTCATATATTTTTTCATTTAAGTCATCCATTATTATTCTTGTAACTTCATCTATTTCATAAGGTACTGCTGGGTTATTTTTTATATCTTCTAACTTTATATTAGATAAAACAACCTTAGCTGCAACTCTTTCTTCTGAAGAAGTAGCCGCAACGCCTGCTAACTTATCTCCTGATTTTTCTTCATTAGCCTTAGCCATTACATCGTATAACCCATTAAACTTATACGTATGTCCAAATAGTTTCGTTTGTAAAATCATTGACTTACCTCCTTTTATTAGTTAAAAACCAGTGTCTTTATTACTACTGGTAATACTTGACCTTGTGCTATTGGCTTTCCAATATCTATATAATCTCCATTTTCAACTTTAACGCTATCTAAGCATATTAAGTTCTTTTTAAAGTTCAATTTGGAATACATACTTTGACCTAAAACTTTAGCCATATCACATTCAACAATAACTATAAATTCTAAATCTCTATCGATTATTTCTTGCATTCCATCTACTAGTCCATCTGCATATGTTTGTATGTCTGAGAAACTAGGATTTGATTTACCTTCAATAGCAATTACAATATTTTGAAGATCATTTTCTAATTTAAACCAATTTAATTTATTTTTTATTGCTTTACTTATGTGCTGACTATCTCCTATTTCATCTTCCTTTGATAATTTTAAAACTGGTAAATTTTTAAGAGGAAAACTTTCGCTAGTGTATGTTATAGTACTTCCACTAACCTCAGTTGTATGAGACCCTGCTCCTACAACAGTTGCTCTTATAGTTTCCATAGATCTTATAATTTTAAGATTTTTGAATTCTTCACAGTTTTTAATAGCTTGACCAAGTAAAATACCTATGTCTCCATATTTGAAGTAGTCATCGATTTCGCCATTATAGTAAACGTAATCTGCAACTCCACCAGAGAAAGATATACATTTTATATCTTCATCTAATTTAATATTTTTGTTGGTAACTATATAATCAAATAGTTCACTTTTAGGTCTTATGCCTACACTTTCAAGCAACAGTTTAACCATTATATCTATAACAGGCTTTAAATTTTCAACTGTAGCAATAGTTCCTAAATCTAAATTTAAATTGTTATTTTTTATAATTTCTTTAATTTTAGGTGATATATATATAATTTCTTTTGTTGACTTATCAATTTTTATAAGCCTTCCACCTATGTCTAAACATCCAGTGTCACAAACTTCACCTCTTTTAAAAAGCGCTAAGTTTGTTGTTCCTCCTCCTATGTCTAGATTCACAACACTCGTTGAGTGTTCTTTTGAATATATATGTGCTCCTGCTCCTTTTCCAGAAATAATACTTTCTAAGTCAGGTCCAGCTGTTGCAACTACAAAGTCTCCTGCAAAACCACTTAATGAATGAAGTACATCATTTGCATTTTCTTTTCTAGCAGTTTCACCTGTTATAATAACTGCTCCAGTTTGTATATCTGATTTACAAATATTAGCTTTTTTGTACTCTAGTTCTACTAGTTCTTTAATTTTATCTCTATCAATTTCAGTGTTAGAAATAAGTGGAGTAAAATAAACTTCACTCTTGTAAATAATTTCTTTATCTACAATACTAATTCTTGGAACTGAAAAGCTTGAAGCCATATTCTCTACTATTAACTTTGAAAATATAAGTTGTGTAGTACTTGTTCCTATATCAATTCCAACACTTAATAACTCTTCTTTCATTTATTCACCTCCATACACAAAGTGTGTTTTAAACAAGCAAAGAGGCTTAAAGTTATAATAAGTTTAGGCATATATTTACCTAACTTATCAATAACCTTAAGCCCCTTTGCTTAATTAATACTACCACCTTGTAGATATAGTTATTAATACATATATTAAATTATTTTGGAATTTTAAAAATTATTTTTGTTCCTTTATCAGTTGATATTTTTTCAACATCACCTTTTAGAACTTGTTTTATGTAGCTATCGATTATAAATGTACCTAAATTAGTTTTTAATTTAGCATCATTTTTAAATCCAATTCCATCATCAACAATAGCTATAATATTTTTATTTCCTTCTTCATTTACTAGTACTTGTATATTCCCACTCTCTTTACCTTCAAAAGCATGGTCATAACAGTTTTGGATAGCTTCATTTATAGCTAGTAGCAATGCACTGGATTTTTCTCCATTTATTTTAAAATCTTCACCTGTAATGTATATGTTTATATTTTTATCATCACAATACCCACCTTGAATATTACTGATTAATAAATTTATAGCCTGTAAAATACTTATACTATTATCCATTTGCTTTGATAACAAATGATGATTAGATAGTATTGCAAATACCCTGTTAGTCACATTGTCTAGACACATCTTAACTTCTTCGTTATCTGTTAGTCTACTTTGTTTTCTAAGCAAGGAAATTACAGTTTGAAGATTATTTTTTACTCTATGATGAGTTTCTTTAACTGCAATTGATTTAAAAACTAGCTCAGCTTCTTTCTCTTTCAATTCAGTTATATCTTGTATTATTTGAATTACTCTAAGTTCTTCAGATTTTCTAACTATTGTTTTTACTTCAAAGAAACAATAATTTATATTTACTTCTCTTACTTGTTCTATTTTATGACTACTTATAATATCAATAAATTTCTCACTTTCTAATGATATCTCGTCATATTTAACATCTTCTAAATCTTTTTTCATTCCTATAGCTTCATATATTTTTACAGTATTTTTATTCTTAAATTTTAAATTTCCGTATTTATCAAACACAAGTATAGCAGCATTTAAATTATCAGTTATAAAACTGTTTTGCTTTATTAAGTTTATTAATTCTTTTGATTCTTTTTTATTTGTATCAAATTCATCTTTTAACTCTTTACTTATGTCTTTTTCTACAATCAATACTGCAATTGTTTTATCATTTAGTTCTATAGGTTGTATGCTTTGCCTCACAAGTTTATACTCCTGTGTTAAAGCTTTTATATCTTTTGATGTAACTCCTGTTAGTAGTGTATTTATAACTCCTGGTTCATTTATCCTCAAAGCCTTTTTTCCTACTACAGTATTTTTGTAAATAGAATTATTTTTAGCTTTTCCATGAGCCACTACTATAGCCTCTTCTTGGTTTTTCGTTAATATGTCTATAAAGACATCGCTTTCATAAAAGTTAGCCATTAGATCTAAGGATTTTGAAATATCAATTACTTTGTCAATTTCTTCACTATTTAAGTTAGAATACTCTTGACATAACTCTTTTATCATATGATTATTCCTCGTAACCTATAATAATAGTTTTTGCAATTTCAAGCATAGAAGTTCTTTTATCCATACTAAGCTTTCTTATTCTTGTATATGCTTCTTCCTCATCAATTTCAAATTCTCTTATAAGTATCCCTTTAGCTCTTTCTACTAACTTCCTTTCAGTCAACTTATTGCTTATCTTATCGAGGTCTTTTTTCATCTTTTCAAATTCTCTTACTTTACCTATACACATTTCAATTGTAGGTATAAATATTTTTTCATTAATAGGTTTTACTAGGTATCCAAAGGCACCTATTTCTTTTGCTTTTTTCAAATACTCATCTCCTTCAAAAGAAGTTGATAAAAGTATTCCTCCTGCTAAGTTATCTTTTGTTATTATCTTACCAGCTTTAAGTCCATCTAACATTGGCATATCTATATCCATTATAACTAAATCAGGATTGTACTTTTTGCATGCTTCAACAGCTTCAAATCCATCACATGCTTCTCCAACAACATTATATCCTCTATCAGTTAAAATGTCTTTTATATCCATTCTGATTATTGGTTCATCATCGACTACCAATATATTTCCTTTCATATGTTGCCACCTCACTTTAGCTAACTTAAATATTCAAATAACTCTTCAATACCTATGCCTTTGATAGTATCTACTAAAAATATCTCATTAACACCTGCCATTTTCAGCTTTTCTTTTGCTAGTTCGATTTCATCTTCATTTGCTATATCTATTTTTGTAATTATTCCTATTACATTTTTAGCAAACATACTAGCAAATCCTGGTGCAATATATCCTTCGCCTTGTGTAGGGTCGTATACTAATGCTATAGTTTTTGCATCTACAGCTGTAGTTATAAGTGCACTATACAAACTTCTATTTTCAATATATTCTCCAGGTGTATCTATTGATTGATTGTATAATTCAACTGATTGAGTTTTATTATACTTTATTTCTAAATCATCAAGCTTTTGGCATAATGTTGTTTTTCCACTACCTGTTTTACCCATAAATATTATATTTTTCATAATTAAGTCCTCGTTATCTTTGTTGATGTAAAGTTTAACATATTTCCTAGCACTTCTACAACTTCATTTAGTGCTGATTCAACAGAACTTATATCTCCTGTGACAACTACAGATCCACTAAATCTATCTATAAATCCTAATTGTACACCTGATGCTTTTGTCGCTACATCTGCAGCTATAATCGATGCTTCACTTGGAGTTATTGTAAGTATGCCTATTGCATCTTTTTTATCTATTATAAGTCCTAATTTTTTGTATATATCTTCATTTGGATTCGCTATTACATGTGCTAATGTAACTTGTTTTCCAGGAACGTATTCCTGAATAACTCTACTTTTAGTTTCTTCTGTCATTTTGAAACCTTCTTTCTTAAATCAAATAAAGCTCCTTAAAAATATATACTATCAATATATCTTTAAGAAGCTCCGTTGCTTTTTAATCAATTATCACGCCCTTGTGATAATTTAATTATAGATATACGTTTTCCACTTGTCAATATTTATTTCAAAATATTTAAAAAACCATTTTACTAAGTTTTTATTAAATTATTTGTTTTAATATGTCGATTATTCCCGAATCATTTGGAATTCTAGGGTTTGTCTTAGTGCATCCATCTTTTAAAGCTAATTGTGCAATTTCTGGTAATAAATTTTCCACATCAACTTTATTAACTTTACAGTCTGTTAATTTCATCGGCATGTTCATACTTTTTTGCATTTTCTTAATTTCATTTACTAAATTTTTCACACCTAATCTAACATTAGAAGATTCTAGCCCTAACATTTTAGCTATTTGTGCATATTTTTTAGCAGTATCTGAGTAAGATGCATTATTGTATCCTGAAATATTAGCATTATATTCTATAACATAAGGAAGTAATATTGAATTAGTTCTTCCATGAGGTATATGGAACTTTGCACCTACTATATGTGCTATTCCATGATTTAATCCTAATGAAGCTTGGTTAAATGCTAATCCTGCCATACATGATGCATTGTGCATTTTTTCTCTAGCTTCTAAATTTGATCCATCTTTATATGCATCAATTAAATATTCGTGTACAAGTTTTATTGCCTTTTCTGCTAATGCATCAGAAAAATCATTACTATCTGTTGATACATAAGCTTCTATAGCATGAGTTAATACATCCATACCAGTGTCTGCTGTTATAAAATTTGGAACAGTCTTTACTAGTTCTGGATCTAATATAGCTTTATTAGGTATTAAATCAGCTGAAACAAGCGGGTACTTTGTACCTTTTTGTGCATCTGTTATTACAGAAAAAGATGTTACTTCTGACCCAGTACCACTAGTTGTAGGTATTGCAATAAACTCGATTTCATTTATCTTAAATATTTGTTTTGAAAAATCCATAATTGCTTTAGCTGCATCAATTGCTGATCCTCCACCTAATGCAATAATTATGTCCGGAGAGTAATCTTTTATTTTTTCCATGCCTTTTACAACTATTTCGATTGGAGGATCTGGCACAATTTCACTAAATATATTACAATCATTTCCTTCTAGATTGATTAATATTTTATCTATTGTTTTAGATTCAATCATAAATGGGTCTGTTATTATAAATATTTTTTTATTTGTTATATCTTTTAATGATTCTAAAGCTCCTATACCGCAGCTTATTTTTGTCTTTATTTCAAAGTTGTACATTTGTATTTCCCCTTTTCTTTTTTAAGTACAAATTTAAGTACAAAAAAGCTCCATAGATTAATCTATGGAGCTTCGTTGCTTCCTAATGCACCTCTTTGTGCTATTTTAAATATACTATATAGAATTTATCATTGTCAATAAATAAGTTATATTTTATTTACATAACTGGAAGCTTAATTATAAACTCACTTCCTTTACCTAATTCACTATATACTAAAATATTTCCTCCATGCTCAGATACTATAGCTTTTGATATAGCAAGTCCAACCCCTATCCCTCCAGTGTCTTTAGATCTTGACTTATCAACTCTATAAAACCTTTCAAATATATAGTGTAATTCTTCTTTAGGTATTCCAATTCCATTGTCTTTTATAACTATATCTATGCTGTCATCATAATTTTCTACTTTAATTAAAATATTTCCTCCATAGTTTGTGTATTTTATTGCATTGACTAAAATATTAACTATAACTTGAGAAAATTTTTCTTTATCTACATATGCAAAAACTTCGTTTAATTCATATTCAATTTTTATGTTTTTTTCTAAAGCTTTTGATTCATAAGTATATGTTATATTTTTTATAAAATCACTTAAGTTAGTTTTAGTTTTATTCAACTGACTTAGTGAACTATCAAATGTGGATAAATTTTTAATTGAACCAATTAACTTTCCTAACCTCTGAACTTCTTCTCTTATGCTTGTAAGTCTTTCTGGTGTTGGATCCCAAATTCCATCAATAATAGCATCTAAGTGTCCTTGAATATTGGTTACAGGAGTCCTAAGTTCATGTGCTATATCAGTTGTTAACTGTTTTCTTAGAAGTTCTTGTTTGTTGAGTTCCTCAGCTAACATATCTATAGACTTTGTAAGTTCATTAACTTCTTTTATATTACTTTTATAGTTCAATCTATTTTTATAGTTTCCACTTCCTATGACTTTAGCAATTTTAGATACATTTTTTATAGGGTTAGAAATAGATTTTGAAATTATTGCAGATATAATTATAACGCTTATTATAGCTACTATACTTATAAATATCATAAATTTATTCATAATATTTAAAAATTCAAGATCATCTTCCATGTAGTAAATAGAATCATAATGTATTATCCTTTCATATCCTACTAACTTCTTATCATCATATATGTCAAACTTATATTCTTTGAGTTTTCCATTCCAATTTTGATTAATACTTTTCATATTCTTTTTTATTGTATTCAATCTTTGATTTGATAATAGCTTTTCATCTTCAAAAACACTCCAAACCAAGTCACCATTTTTATTATAAACCTCTAGAGCTATCCCTTTTCTTATTGCATCTTCACCTAAAAGTTTTATGTTTTCTACATCCCATTTATCATTGTCATATACATTTTGTAAATCAAATACAAGGTGATTTACCTCATCCTTATTGTTCTCATCAACATATTTACTAAATACATTTTTAAATGATGAATTTATGAATATAGAAATAATAATTGTTATTAAAGTAACTATGACTGAAAATGCTATTAAAATTTGACTATTTAGAGAAATATATCTTTTATTATTCTTCAAATTTATACCCTACTCCATAAACAGTTTTTATTATTTTGCAGTTTCTAGAATCAACCTCTATCTTTTGTCTTAAATTTTTTATATGACTATCTATAACTCTATCAAATTTTTCTAAATGGTCGTCTACTACATTTTCTAAAAGTTCTTCTCTAGTATATATTTTTTTAGGATTTGATGCCATTACTAACAATAGTTTGTATTCTGTATTAGTTAAAACAACACTTGTTCCCCTAACTTTCACTTCATGAGTTTTTGTATTTATTTCAATTTGATTTTTAAATTTGACCTTTTCATTATTTTCTAAATCATGACTTCTTTTTAATACAGATTTTATTCTTAAAATTAATTCTTTCACATTAAATGGTTTGCATATATAATCGTCACAACCTAACTCAAAGCCTTCAATCCGATCATCATCTTCTGTTTTTGCACTTAACATAATTATAGATACATTTATCAATTTACAATTGTTTCTTATATAATTACAAATTTCTTCTCCACTTATATCAGGTAACATTCTATCTAATAAAACTATGTCATACTCATTGTTATCAAGATAATTAATAGCATCATTTCCATTGTATGCTACATCTGTTTTATATCCTTCTTTGTCTAAATAAGCTTTTACAAACTCACAAATTTTTTTTTCATCATCTATAAGTAGTATATTTATCATCGCCTACCTCATCTCTTATTAATTTTTCTTAGAAATTAATTTTTCTTTTCCTCATTCCTACATTAAGTACTAAACCTAGAGCTGCTAAAGAACCAACCAACGAACTTGCTCCATAACTAATAAATGGAAGTGTTATTCCTGTAACAGGTATTAATGCCATAGTCATACCTATATTTTGAATAATTTGATATGCAAACATACTAGTTACTCCAATTATAATTAAGGTTCCATAAAAATCCTTTGATTCTTCTGCATCCTTTATCATCGTTAATAAAAATGCTCCATATAATAGCACTAAAGCTCCCATTCCTATTAGCCCTAACTCTTCTCCTATAACAGCAAATATAAAGTCGCTATCTGGTACTGGTAAGAAACCATTTTGACTTTGTGTTCCTTCATAAAGACCTTTACCCTTTACACCTCCTGATCCTATAGCTATCATAGACTGGACAACTTGATAATTTCCTTTATAACTTAAATCATTAGGATTTAAGAAAGCTTCTATTCTAACTTTTTGATGCGGAGCTAAACACGTGTAAATTAATGGTAATAATAATACACCTATTAAAATAGTATTTCTTATTATTTTACCATTAAGCCCTGATACAAATAGCATTCCAAACATTATACATATAAAAACTATAGTCCCTCCTAAATCTGGCTGCATTAACATTAAAAATAAAACTGGCATAGCTTTTAATACTGCTGGTATTATTTGTTTTATGGTATTTAGCTTACCTTTATATCCTTCTGCAATTTTAGCGTAACTTATTATGAAAGTAAGCTTGGCAATTTCTGATGTTTGAAGGTATAGTGGCCCTAGTTTTATCCATCTTCTAGACCCTTCTTGTACTACTCCTAATCCGGGTACCCATATAACTAATAATAATATTATAGTGAATATATAAAAAACATTATAAAATTTACCTATTTTAATATAATCAATTTTTATAGTGAAAATTATTAACGCAACCCCTATTCCAAATGCCAACAATTGTTTCATTATTTCTCTATAGTTGCCGGTTCTATTTGCATGAGTTGCAGTTGTTAGCATTACAAGTCCAAATATAAATATAAGTGTAACATTTAATATTAATCTCCAGTTTAAATTTTTTATATGCTTAAGTGTTAATTTTTCCATAATCATAATCCTCTTTCTAATTTCTATTTTCCAGTTATATAAACTACAAATTTATAAATGGATTATAAAAATTAATTATGGAGAAATTATGGAGATTATTTGAGAGTAAATATAAAAGGGATATTTTAAAATATCCCTTTTATATTTACCCTATTTATTTATAAATAAAATTATCTATTAATCTTGTATTTCCGATAAAAACAGCTACTGCAATCAACGAACCCTCCTCAATAGTTTTTATGTTTTTTATAGTGTTATTATCAACTATACTTACATAATCAATTTTCGCTAAAGGTTCTTTATTAATTTCATTTTTTATAAATTCAATTACATTTTTAGAATCTTTTTCTCCACTTTTTATTAAAGCTTTTGCTTTTTTTAATGATTTGTTTATTATAGTTGAAGCTTGTCTTTCTTCTTTACTTAAATATGTATTTCTTGAACTCTTAGCTAATCCATCAGCTTCTCTAACTATAGGGCAACTTACAATTTCAATATCAAAATTTAAATCTGTTACCATTTGCCTTATTATAGAAAGTTGTTGCGCATCTTTTTGTCCAAAATATGCTTTATCTGGATTTAATATATTAAATAACTTGCTCACAACCGTACAAACTCCTCTAAAATGAGTTGGTCTGCTTTTCCCGCATAGTCCAGAAGTTAAATTATTCAAATCTACAAAAGTGCTAAATCCATCTGTATACATTTCTTCAACACTTGGATTAAATATTAAACTAGCTCCATTTTTTTCACATATATCCCTATCCCTATCTATATTCCTTGGATATGTAGATAAATCTTCATTTATTCCAAATTGCATTGGATTTACAAATATACTTACAATCACTTTGTCATTATCCTCACTAGCCTTTTTTATTAAGCTTTCATGTCCTTCATGTAGGTATCCCATAGTGGGTACAAGTGCTACACTTAATCCATCATTTTTCCAATCCTTAACTTGTTTTCTTATTTCTTTTATGTTATTTATAATCTTCATGCCCAAATCCCCTTTAATATAGTTTTTCTATTATATCTTCATTTATCTTAAAACTATGTTCTTCACTTGGAAAAACTTCTGTTTTTACTTCATCTATATAATTTGAAAATGCATTTTTCATCTTTTCTCCTATATTTTCATACTTTTTCACAAATTTAGGTGTAAAATCACTAAACATACCCAACATATCTTGATATACAAGTACTTGTCCATCACAACTAGCACCTGCTCCAATTCCAATAGTAGGTATATTTAGCTTTTTAGTTATAAGTGATGCTAACTTTGATGGCACTCCTTCTAATACAACAGCAAATGCACCTGCATCTTCTACTGCTAGTGCATCTTCAATAAGTTTTTTTGCTGCTAATTCATCCCTACCTTGCACCTTAAATCCACCAAAAGCATTTACAGATTGTGGAGTCAGTCCAATATGCCCCATAACCGGTATAGAAGAGTTAACTATCGATTGTATTTGCTTAAAAACTTCTACTCCGCCTTCTAATTTTACTGCATGTGCTCTTCCTTCTTTTATAAGTCTACCTGCATTTACCACCGCATCATATGTAGATGTTTGATAAGACATAAAAGGCATATCTGCAACTATTAAAGTATTTGTACATCCTCTTGCTACTGCTTTTGTATGGTGTATCATATCCTCCATAGTTACAGACAGTGTATCTTCATAACCTAAACACACCATTCCTAATGAGTCTCCAACTAATATTCCATTGATTCCACAACTGTCAATTAACTTTGCAGTTGAATAATCGTAGGCTGTAAGCATAGTTAGTTTTTCATTACTTTCTTTAGATTCTTTAAAAGTTACAATTGTATTTTTCATATTGTTCCCCCAAGTATTTTTCAATTTTAGAATAATCTTTTTCACAATTTTTAATTTTAGTTATTTTTAATAAGTGTCTAGATAAAATAGTATATAATTCTTTATCGTCATCATCTAAAACATCATAGTGGTCTTTTATAGTTTCTAAATCACATCTTTCTATCGGCCCTGTTAAACTGTTTAAAACACCTTTTTGCTTTATACTTTTTATATTAAATTCAATTAACGGATATAAAGCTTCAATAGCTATATTTTTTTCAAATCCGCATTTTTCAAGATGTTTTATACTTTGATCAATTATAGGAATTATTAAGTTACTAGCGCTTACACAGGCTTCATGATATAAGGATTTATTTTCTTTATTGATCAACAAAACCTTGTTCCCAATTGACAAAAATATATTTTTTAAATAATTTATGTATTTTTTGTCTCCTTCAATTGTAATAAATGCTTTAGAAATATTTTTATAAGAATTATATTTATCTGAAATTGCTAATATTGGGTGAATTGAATAACCATATGCACCATATTGGTTTATATTCGAAAAGATTTCTGAGGATTTTGCTCCACTTAAATGACATATTATTTTATTATTAATAGGAAAGCTAATTAGATTCTCCCACACAGTTTTTATTTGTGAGTCTTGAGTAGTGATTAATATAACATCACTATCTTGTACTAAATTTTCTAATTTAACATATTGTTTGGTATTTGTGAAAGTTGATGCTTCTTTAGAAGAATGCTCACTTTTGCTATAATACCCAACTAAATTTATATTGTTTTCTTTTAAATATTTTCCCAGGGAAAATCCCATCTTCCCCGCTCCAATAATTCCAAAGTTTATAGTTACCACCTCCTAATGAGTGTGATACTACTAATCAGTCTCATTCTAAAAAGATATGAGCTTCCTATAATAAAATTTTTAATATCCAATTGGTGCAGTTTAATTAAAATACCACCCATGATAAATGTAACTTTATTTTTGTGACATGTCAATAAAATAAAAATGAAAGTGACTACTTTGAGACACTTTCATTAATTGCAAAATTATTCTTTAAAAGTATTTTTGATATTATGAAAAGTACGGGTAATTCTATTAATGGGCCTATAATAAGAGCTAATGATATCAATGGCTTATCTGGGAAAGTAGCAACAGCTATAGCTAATGCTATAGGTGAGTTTCTAGCAAGCGTTGTGAAATTTAATGCGATAGAGTCTTCCCTATTTAAATTTATTCCTTTAGATACAAATATTCCTACTATTAAATTGATTACAAAGAACAACAATACAGGTACAAGTAATTGTAATAGAACTTCCGGATGTTGAATTAAAACTTTACCTTGAGATGCAAACATAGCAACAATAGCTATATTTAAAAAATGACCTTGGTAATCACAAGCTTTTGAAGTTGTTGTTTCCTCAAAAAAATCTTTGCCATTTTTACTTATAATTATTTTTCTTAAAATAATAGATAGTATTAATGGAATAATTAAACTCATAACTACTCCCTTTACTAAACTAAGTACTTCGATTTCTACACTAGAACCGCCTATAAGCAATACATATATTGGCAGAAGTAATAATTGTAATATTAAATTTAGAGGCAATATCGATGCCCCTAATGCAACATTTCCTTTAGTTATTCCAGTGAATATTAGGTACCAATCTGTGCAAGGTGTTACCATCAACATAACAAATCCAATCAACAAACTTGGGTTATTTCCTAAAAACAATTTTCCAAGTATAAAAATAAGAATCGGTGTCCATATAAAATTTATACAAACCGATGTTATTGTAAATTTTTTATTACTAAATGACTTAACTATATCCTTTAAAGGAATTTGTAAAAATACTAAAAATAACATTATCATGAGAGCTGGCATTATTACATACTCACTATACATTCTAATTATGTCAAATTGTCCAATAAAAATTCCAATAGCCACCATTAATAAAATCATAAAACTTTGAAATTTATTTATATTTTCCATATCTAGTCCTCCTTTCATTATTCTAATAGTATATCATAGTTAATAATGATTTTCATTATTCCTGTTTTATGTTTATTTTAATTAATACAATAAAAAAAGCAGACTTAAAAAGCCCACTTTTTTTCAATCTCATATTTATCCAAATTTACGTTTTCTTTCATTCTTCAAGCACAGTTACTCCTAAAGCATCGATAAAACCCTTAAAATCGATTTAAATAGCTTTTAAGGGGTATAAAAAAGAAGCCTCCATCGAGACTTCTACTATTTATTATCCTAATATTTGTATTTCTATGTTTTGTCTTCCGAAAGTTGTACACTCAGATTCACTATTCATGAATATATCTATTTTATTTCCTTTTATAGCTCCTCCACAGTCCTCTGCAGTGAATACCATATCAAACTTAGGTATATAAACCTTTGTTCCATAAGGTATAACTGAAGGGTCTACAGCTATAGTTCCCCACTTAGGAGTTGTTCCTGTAGCAGTTATACTATGACCTGCATATGCACTTGCATTTACAGTCATTAATCTTCCACTATTGTTGTTTGATGAAGTTGTTTCTTCAGTTTTTGATGATTCATTTGAATTATTATTTTGGTTGTTATTTTGTTCATTATTTGAAACTGCTTCTTCTGACTTCTCTTCTTTAACAGCTGAATCTTTTGAATCATTTGAATCATTCTTTTGATCTACTGTATTTGTTGTAGCAGCTTTTACTTCAGTCTTTTTAGCTTGTTGCTCCATAGCTTGAGATTCAGTTAATGCATAATCTCCACATATCCATCCTTCTTGATTGTCATCAAGCTTAACTTTATACCAATCATTTTCATGCTCTAATACTTCTACTACAGTTCCATTTGCTAATGATCCTATCTTATCATTTTCTATAGATGGTCCTTTTCTTACGTTTAATTCAGTAGCTGTTACAGTTGCTTTTTCTTTTGCAGTGTAATCTCCGCTTACCCATCCTTCATTTCCGTCTGAAAGTTTAACTTTGTTCCATCCATTGTTGCTTTCTAATATTTCAACAACCATTCCTCTATCTAATGATCCTATTTTATCATTTTCTACAGATGGTCCTTTTCTCACGTTTAATTTTTCTGGTGTAACTATTTCTTTCTCTGCAGCAAATATGCTGTTTGTTGAAGCATACATACCTCCAACTACTAAACCTAATGTTAATACTATTGATTTCTTTGCTCTTTTATTCATACTCATAAAATTCCTCCATTCAATTAAATAAAATTAAAAATTATATATTATTGACCTTATTGTCTTTTAAAATTCATATTGTTTGTGTTTGTTACTTTTTCGTAACTTTTTTTAACTTGTTATTAATGTTAATACACTTTTTTCTTTTTGTAAACACCTAGAACCAAAAAAAAGCAAATTTGGTTACAAAAGAGTTACAATTGGTAACAATGTTTATCTATTGAAATTACAAGGATTCATAGGTATGTGAAATTCACTTAAAAATTTTTTAAATTTTTTTTGTAACTATTATAATTTATGCTATTTTTTACTTGTTTTATATAAAAATCATTGTAAAAAATAGCATAAATTATAGCTTAACCACCTTTTCTATTTTAAATTTTGTAAATTCACTTTGTAACTTTTAGTTTTTACAAATGCATTTACTCTTTTTTGTTAGCTCTGCTTATATATTTTGTTACTAATTAAAAAATCAAATTATCCAGTTTATAATTCAAACTCAATTTAATATAAATCTTAAATTTTTAATTTCGACACAATACTAAAATTCTAATTTGTTAATTTTTTTAATATTGATTGCTAATATACTG
>NZ_JAWDJM010000089.1:0-347 GCF_032465715.1 Paraclostridium sp. MRS3W1
ATGTGGGAATATGGCTCAGTTGGTAGAGCAATTGACTGTTAATCAATGGGTCACAGGTTCGAGTCCTGTTATTCCCGCCAATATGCTAGTGTGGCTCAACGGTAGAGCAGCTGACTTGTAATCAGCAGGTTGTAGGTTCGATTCCTATCACTAGCTCCAACGTGGAGGATTTCCCGAGCGGCCAAAGGGGGCAGACTGTAAATCTGTTGTCACTGACTTCGGTGGTTCGAATCCACCATCCTCCACCAACTTAATAATTTGCGCGGATGTGGCGGAATTGGCAGACGCACCAGACTTAGGATCTGGCGCCTATGGCGTGGGGGTTCGACTCCCTTCATCCGGTTAAG